>DAOWKM010000088.1 GCA_030643695.1 Dehalococcoidia bacterium
AGGTGCGTAAATCAGGTGAGCCATATCTGGAGCACCCGTTACAGGTTGCCTTGACCCTGGCTGAGCTTCAGCTTGATGCCAGCACCTTAGCCGCTGCCTTACTGCACGATGTTCCTGAGAATTGTGGGATACCTATTTCGGAGATTGAAGCCAAGTTTGGCTCAGAGGTAGGCAAGCTAGTTGGCGGCACTACCAAGCTGGGCAAGCTCTCCTTGCAGGCTCCAACGGAGGTAGCCCCGCAGGTGGGTTTGGCGGCTAGGGAACGGCAGGCGGAGAACCTGAGGAAGATGCTGGTGGCAATGGCTGAAGACCTCCGTGTGGTGTTTATTAAGCTGGCTGACCGGCTGCATAATATGGGCACCCTAGATGCCCTGCCTTTAGAAACACAGCGTAGGATTGCCCGAGAGACTTTAGAGATATATGCTCCCCTAGCCCATCGCCTGGGGATATGGGAGCTGAAGTGGCAATTAGAAGATTTATCCTTCCGTTACCTAGAACCGAAGAAATATCGCCAGATTGCTAACCTTCTCGCTGCCCGGCGTACCCAGCGGGAGCAGTTCATAGCCCAGGTAATTCAGGTCTTGAGTCAGGAACTTGACCGGGTTGGTCTAAGAGCCGAGATGTCTGGCAGGCCCAAGCATATCTACAGCATATACCAGAAGATGGAAAAATATTCTGCTCTGGGCAAAGACTTTGATGATATACGTGACCTTTTAGCCCTTCGGATATTGGTTGACACCATGCCTGATTGCTACCGTGCTCTAGGCGCTATCCACAGTTTATGGCGCCCTTTACCTAACGAGTTTAATGACTTTATTGCTAATCAAAAGCCAAATGGGTATCAATCTTTACATACTGCCGTGATGTATCACGCCACCCCTCTGGAAATACAGATTCGCACCTATGATATGCATCATATTGCTGAATATGGGGTAGCCGCTCACTGGCGCTATAAAGAAGGTGAAAAGAAGGATATACGCTTTGAGGAAAGGATAGGTTGGCTGCGCCAATTAATTGAGTGGCATCGGGAGCTCAGCGGGGCTGAGGAGTTTCTGGAATCGGTTAAAACAGATATATTCATTGACCAGGTTTTTGTTTACACACCTAAGGGGGAGATAAAGGATTTACCTAAAGGCTCTACCCCTCTTGATTTCGCTTATCGGGTTCACACTGAGCTGGGACACCGCTGTGTAGGGGCTAAGGTGAATGGTAGGTTAGTGCCACTCGATTATCAGCTTAATAATGGTGATGTTGTCGAAATTATGTCAGCTAAAGGGGATAGGGGACCAAGCCGAGATTGGCTGAGTCCTCACCTGGGTTATACTAAAACATCTCATGCCAAGGAAAAGATACGACAATGGTTTAAGAAGCAAGAACGGGTAGAAAATATTGAGCGTGGCCGGGAGATTTTGGAGAAGGAGATGAGGCATCTGGGGATAAAACTTAGTGAGCGAGAGGAGATAGCCAAACTATTCAAATATGATAGTCTGGACGACTTCCTAGCCGCTATTGGTTACGGTGGCATTACTACTCATCAGATTGCCCTAAAGCTAGCTGCCCAGCAACAGCAACCTAGGACAATAGCTGAGGTTACTCTCCCTAAGCAGCCACCATCAGCGATTAAGGTGCTGGGGGTGGGGGATATGCTTACCCAACTAGCTCAATGTTGTCATCCTGTGCCCGGTGATAAGATTATTGGCTATGTTACTCGTAGCCGGGGGGTGACTATTCACCGTCAGGATTGTGGCAATATTATTCGTGAGAAGGACAGGGAGAGACTGATTAAGGTGGAGTGGGGACAGGCTGATTTGCTATATCCGGTCAGTATTAAGGTTGATGCCTGGGATAGGGTAGGGCTGGTGCGTGATATCACTACCATTGTGGCTGAGGAAGGGGTTAATATTGCTACCGTGAGCCTTACTAGTCATGAAGACCATACTACATCAACATTCCTTACCTTAGAGACGAGGGGATTAGCCCAGTTAAGTCGGCTATTGGCCAAGATTGAGGGCATTCGGGGGGTAATAAGTGTTGCCCGGGCGGGGGACGAGGCGACTATCAAAGCTAGCCCATCCGAAACTATTGCATCCCCTTAAAGGAGGTGAATATTGCCAGTTATTAAGTCAGCGCAAAAACAGATGCGTGTAAATGAAAGAAAGCGATTACGCAATAAGTCGATTCGTAGCCTAACTAAAACCAATATAACTAGAGCGGAAAGGCTTATCTTCTCCGGTGAGCTAGAGTTGGCTCAGAAAGCGGTAGTAGCCGCCATCAGTTCCTTGGATAAAGCGGCTGAGAAGGGAGTCATTCATCCCAATAATGCCGCCCGACGCAAGTCCCGATTGATGAAAAAGCTAAATGAGGCTCAGCCTCCTCCAGGCTAAGGTAGCGCTGGAAGAACCTATTAAGTTTAGCCCTCCCCTACTTATTTAAGCAGAGTATACCCGATTATTAATTTTGTCTGTCCCATATCTTTTAAGTTGAGCATATCCCCCTCTCGTTCAGATAGATAGGTGGCATCTCGGATAGTCTTTATGTCATTGCGAGGAGCTTTGCGACGAAGCAATCTCTAGAAATACTCCTCGCTGGGATTGCCACGCCTTCGGCTCGCAATGACAAGGAAAGATGTGATGTGCCACTAATCATATAAACGAGCGCCCCCCTTGACAAGTAGTGACTAGAAGTGGTAAATTAAAAATCTGATTAGCAGTCGCAGGCTTAGACTGCTAATAAAGGGAAGAGATGTTATCTCCCAGGACAGAGACAATACTCAAGTCTATAGTGGGACAATACATTGCTAAGGCGATGCCGGTGCCATCACGGAGTGTCATCAATAATTATGAGCTGGGAGTAAGTGCGGCTACCATTCGTAATGAGATGGCACACCTGGAGCAAGAAGGTTATATTATTCGCCGTCATCCTTCAGCAGGAAGCATACCCTCGGATAAGGGCTACCGCTACTATGTGGAATCTCTAAGTGATGTTGAGCTCCCTTTAGCTGAGCAGCGCTTGATAAGTCACCTCTTCTATCAGGTGGAGAGGGAACTGGAGAGGTGGCTAAGGCTGGCAGCAACACTTATAGCTCAGTTGGTTCAAAATATGGCGGTAGTTACTATGCCCAAGTCAGTAGGCTGCCAGTTCAAGCATGTGGAGCTGGTTTCCTTACAAGACTCGCTGGCACTGGCTGTTGTTGTTCTTCGTGGAGCCAGGGTAAAGCAACAACTAATAGCCTTTGAGCAGGTCATATCTCAACCAGGGCTAACGGCTATTGCTGATAAACTAAATGCTGCCTGTTCAGGCCTGACCAGCCCCCAAATTTTAGCTAAAGCTATGGAGCTTTCCCTTGTTGAGCAGCAAGTAACCGATTGCCTGCTAAAGATGATGCAGGCTGAAAATGAGCAGGAGTATGAAGAGCCTTACCTTGACGGCTTACATTTCATACTTAACCAGCCAGAGTTTGCCCATAGTCAGCGGATGCTAGAGCTAATGGAATTAGTTGAGCACAGAGATTTGCTAAGGATTATCGTTCCTCAAGGACTGGGACTGGCTAACCGCGAGGTGAGGATAGTTATCGGGAAGGAGAATGAGGCAGAGGCTATCCGCAACTATAGTGTGGTCATTAGCCGATACGGACTTCCTGAAGAGGCTGAGGGGACTATAGGAGTGGTCGGACCTACTCGGATGCCCTATGCCCGTACCATCGCCGCCGTAGGCTATCTATCCTCAGTGCTGAGTAAACTGGTTGCTGAACTATGCGGAAGAGAAGCACCAAGTGATATGTCAGAGGGATAAGGTTACTGAATAGAAACCAAGGGAGTGAGGTAGAGTAACAATGATTCCAAGAGAACCAGAGGAAAATCAGACTAACGATGTGGAGGAAGAGGTCGCTGAAATAGAGGATGTAGAGGCGTTAAAGCAAGTCCTGGCTGAGGAAAAGGCGAAGGCAGAAGCTAACCTGGCTAATTGGAAAAGAGCTCAAGCCGACTTCATTAACTATAAGCGACGTAGTGAGCAAGAAAAGGAGGAGATTAGCAAGTTTGCTAATGCCTTGCTTATACTTAACCTGTTACCTATTCTTGACGATTTGGAACGAGCCTTCACCTCTATCCCCTCCCATCTTGCCAAGCTTACCTGGGTAGATGGCATCAGACTCATCGAGCACAAGCTTAGGGCAAGCCTGGAGGCACAGGGACTGTCTCAGATTGAGGCGCTGGGCGAACCATTTGACCCTAACCTTCATGAAGCCGCCATGCATGGTAAAGGTAAAGAGGGAATAGTTGTTGAGGAGCTGCAGAAGGGCTATAAGTTACATGATAGGGTTATTCGGCCAGCTACGGTGGTAGTAGGTAATGGAGAAGAGGAGGAAAAGGAGGTATAAATTATGGCTAAGGTTATAGGTATTGATTTAGGCACAACTTTTAGTGAGGTATCAGTGATGGAGGCTGGGGAGCCGGTAGTCATCACTAGTGCTGAGGGGAGCCGCCTTGTCCCATCGGTAGTAGCTATAAGTAAGAATGGTGAGCGCTTGGTTGGGCAGATAGCCAAACGTCAAGCTATCGTCAACCCCGAGAACACCATCTATAGCATCAAGCGTTTTATGGGACGCAAGTGGGGAGAACCAGCCGGACGGGAACTCCCGATAGAGGAAGATGCCAGGCGCAAGGCTTATAAGGTAACTAAGGCTCCCAATGGTGATGTGCGGGTAGTAATGGGTGGCAAGGAGTATAGCCCCCCTGAAATCTCAGCCATGATTCTACAAAAACTTAAAGTGGATGCTGAGGCTTACCTTGGTGAGAAGGTTACTGAGGCGGTGATTACCGTTCCTGCCTACTTCAATGATAGTCAGCGGCAGGCAACCAAGGATGCTGGCAAGATAGCCGGGCTCGAGGTACTGCGAATAATTAACGAACCAACCGCAGCCTCTCTAGCCTATGGGTTGGATAAAAGGAAGGACGAGACCATTGCCGTTTATGACCTTGGTGGCGGCACCTTTGATATATCTATTCTGGAACTAGGTGGCGGCACCTTCCAGGTTAAGTCAACCAGCGGTGATACCCACCTCGGTGGTGATGATTTTGACCAGAGAGTCATGGATTGGCTATGTGATGAGTTCAAACGAGACCAGGGGATAGACCTACGGCAGGATAAAATGGCGTTACAAAGACTGAGGGAAGCTGCCGAAAAGGCTAAGAGTGAGCTATCTACAGTGATGCAGACCGAGGTGAACCTCCCCTTTATTACCGCTGATGCTAGTGGGCCGAAGCACCTTAGTATAACCCTTACCCGGGCTAAGCTGGAGCAACTGGTAATGGATTTGGTGGAGAAAAGCCTTGCTCCCTGCCAGCAGGCATTGGCTGATGCTGGAAAGACCGCTGCCCAGATTGATGAGACAGTTCTGATTGGTGGTCAAACCAGAATGCCGTTAGTTCAGGAGAGAGTTAAGCAATTTTTTGGTAAGGAGCCTCATAAGGGGGTCAATCCTGATGAAGTGGTAGCTATTGGTGCGGCAATTCAGGCAGGAGTGCTCAAGGGGGAAGTTAAGGATGTCCTCTTGCTTGATGTTACCCCGCTTACCCTTGGTATTGAGACCCTTGGTGGAGTGGCTACTCCTCTCATCTCTCGCAATACCACCATCCCTACCTCCAAGAGTCAGATTTTCAGCACTGCGGCTGATAATCAGCCCAGTGTTGAGATTCATGTCCTCCAGGGGGAGAGACCGATGGCAACTGATAATAGGACACTAGGACGGTTTATGCTTGATGGCATCTTGTCGGCGCCACGGGGTATGCCTCAGATTGAGGTCAGCTTTGATATTGATGCTAATGGTATTCTCAGTGTTAAGGCTCACGATAAAGGCACCGGTCGGGAGCAGAAAATAACCATCACTGCTTCCAGTGGACTGTCTAAGGAAGAAGTAGAGCGGATGCAGCGGGAAGCCGAGATGCATGCTGCTGAAGATACCAAGCGTCGCCAGGAAGTGGAAACACGCAACGCTGCTGATACCCTAGTGTATACCGCAGAAAAAACCCTGCGGGAGCAGAAGGATAAGATATCCTCGGAGCTAAATCAAGAGGTAGAAAGCAAGGTAGCGGCGGTTCGCTCAGCCCTACAGGGCACAAGTATAGATGCTATCCGCCAGGCAACCCAGGAGCTATCTGAGGCTATGCAAAAAGTAGGTGCTGCCGTCTATGGGCAACAACCACCCCCTGGTGGTCAACCACCCCCGGGTAAAGAAGGCGGCGAAGAAGGCACGGTGGAAGGCGAATTCCACGAGGTGTAGAAGCAGATAGGGAGTTATGTAAGAGGGGCGAAGCCCCTCTTACATAACTAATTCCCCTTCCCCTTAATAAGGGGAAGGGGAAAAAGGGGATAGGGTTCATAATATGCCAACAAAGCGAGATTATTATGAAGTCCTCGGTATAGCTAGAGATGCTACCGATGAGGAGATAAAGGAGGCTTTTCGTAGGCTAGCCTTCAAGTATCACCCCGACCATAACCGGGATGGTGAGGCTGAGGAGAGGTTTAAGGAGGTAAACGAGGCTTACGAAGTGCTATCTGACCCTGATAAGCGTGTTGCCTATGACCACTTTGGTCATGGTGGTGGCGAGGGGCTTTTTGGGAGAGGCTTTGAGGGGTTTGACTTCGGTGGCTTTGGTGATATCTTTGACGCCTTCTTTGGTGGAGCAGCTACTGCTACTCGCCAGGCACCGCAGCGTGGTGCTGACCTCGGTTATAATATTACTATCACCCTTGAAGAGGCAGCCTTTGGTTGTGAAAAGGAGATAAATATATCACGCACCGAGAACTGCTCACTATGCCAGGGTACAGGCTGTAAGCCAGGCAGCCAACCCAGCCGATGCCCTAACTGTAATGGCACTGGGCAGGTGCGCCGGGTCCACCAGAGTATCTTTGGTCGCTTTACCAGCACTACTACCTGCAATCAATGCCACGGTGAGGGTAGAATTATTACTGAGCCTTGCCCCCGGTGCCGAGGCACAGGCAAGGAGAAATGTCGGCGTAATATCTTGGTTAAAATCCCGGCTGGGGTTAACGATGGCTCTCAAATACGCCTCGTCGGTGAAGGTGAAGCTGGGGCGAGAGGCGGCTCCTCAGGCAATCTCTATGTTATCCTGTCAATCAAAAAGCATAAATTTTTCACGCGAGATGATGACGACATCCTCTATGAGCTACCAGTAAACTTTGCTCAAGCTGCTCTTGGTGCTGAGATAGAGGTGCCTACCCTTGATGGTAATGTCAAACTCAAGCTGCCGGCGGGCAGCCAAACAGGCAGGGCATTTCGGCTTAAGGGTAAAGGTGTTCCTCATTTGCATAGGGGTGGACGCGGCGACCAGCTGGTTACCCTACGGGTAGTTACTCCCGATTCGCTAACTAAAAAGCAGCGCCAGCTGTTCCAAGAACTGGCTTCAAGCTTAAGCCCGACTAAAAGACCACCCCGAAAAGCTTGATTCTTGGGTTAAGTGTGGGAAAACTTACTTTCTAGATGGCTAAAAGGGGTTAATGCTCTTTTACTATTTACTCAGGAGCGTTTTCGGCGCCGGAAGAGGGAGAACAGCTTCCACTTGCGACCAGCTAACTCGTGGCGGGTATCAGCCTCCATCAATTCAGCCGCTGCCTGGCGAGGGTTAACCCCCTCATACAGTATTTGATAAATCCTTTCCGTTATCGGCATCTCCACCCCAAGCTGCTGGGCTAGATTCCGGGCAGCAATAGTGGTGGTTACTCCTTCAGCTACACCGGTCATTGAGTCGGTTATTTCATTTAGCGAGCGCCCGTTGGTCAGCTCTACTCCTACATAGTGGTTGCGGCTCAACGGGCTAGCACAGGTAGCTATTAAATCTCCCAAGCCAGCTAATCCGGAGAAGGTGAGGGGGTTTGCCCCAACGGCAACTCCCAGAGCAGTCATCTCAGTCAGTCCTCTGGTCATGAAGGCTGCCTTGGCATTGTCACCATAGCCTAACCCGTCAGCCATACCAGCACCTAGAGCAATGATGTTTTTTAATGCACCGCCTAGCTCTACGCCGATGACATCGGTATTGGTATATACACAAAGGTTAGGGGCGGTCAACAGCTTCTGAGTTATTCTGGCTACGGCTTCATTTTCGGCAGCCACTACTGTAGCCGCTGGTAAGCCGCGGAGAATCTCCCGGGAGAGATTAGGACCAGAAAGCACACAAATATTAGACCAAAAACGAGGGTCTATTTCCTCGGCAATTACCTGTGACATACGCTTGCTGCTACCAATCTCCAGACCCTTAGCTGCGCTCACTACCAGCATTGACTCGTCGAGGTAGTCGGTAACCAATCTTATATTCTGCCGCATAGCCTGCGAGGGCACCGCCAAGATTACTGTCTTTGCTTCAGCTAGCGTTTCACTTAAGGAGCTGGTAATAGATAGCTGAGGGGGAAGGGTAGTATCTGGTAGCACGGCTAGATTAGACCCAGCGCTTCTCAATTGGATGACTTCCCGTTCTGTCCGTGCCCACAGCTTGACTGGTAGTCCCTTCTGTGCCAGCACTACCCCCAGAGTTTTCCCCCAGATAGTGGTGCCAATGATGGCAATCTTGGGCATATCCTACTCTGCACTCTCCATTCAGGGTCGTTGGGAATGTTGATTCTCGGGATAAGTGGGTGGGAGTGAGTCTACTTTCTCGGCTTTCTCACCCAGCTTGTGCTCCTTGCCTGATACCAACCGGCGAATATTATCCCGGTGCATAACAATAATGATTATCACGCCTATCAAAGTGTAGGCCAAATACTCAATGGGGAAACCATTCATAATAGTGAGGGGCACTAATATGGCGTAGGCGCCTACTGCTCCGGCAATAGAGCCCAGCGAAGCAAACTTGGTTAAGCCAGCACCAATAATTAGAATCTCACTGCCAAATAGTGCTGCTGGCGGACACAAAGCCATCAGCCCGCCAAAGAAG
This sequence comes from Dehalococcoidia bacterium, assembly GCA_030643695.1. Taxonomy (GTDB): domain Bacteria; phylum Chloroflexota; class Dehalococcoidia; order Dehalococcoidales; family DAOWKM01; genus DAOWKM01. The sequence continues at coordinate 8,949 of DAOWKM010000088.1, forward strand.
GTGGCAACTCCCCTCCCTCCATGGAACTTGAGGAATACCGGCCAGATATGTCCCGCCATAGCCGCTAGAGCTGCCATAACCTCGGCAACCAGCATCCCCAGGGCAAAATCACCTACTACTAAATAGCTTCTCCCCACTATTAACCCGGCAAATACTACTGCCAGCACTCCCTTTAACAAATCTAGGATACCTGCCATAGCTGCCGATTTTCCGCCAGCCGTTCGTAACACATTAGTCGCTCCTGTCTTACCGCTGCCATACTGCCTGACATCCACCTTAGCTTTTCGCTTAGTAATCAATACGCCAAAGGGGATAGAACCTAAAAGGTAACCGATGATTATTGCCGCCACAAACTTAGCGATTATCATGGCTCACCTCTAGTTTTAAAGATTAGGCGAAGCGGGGTGCCAGCAAAGCCAAATGACTGACGTAGCTTGTTTTCTAGATAGCGCTGATAGGAAAAATGCATTAGCTTGGCATCGTTGACAAAAAAAACAAAGGCCGGTGGATTTACTTCGGCCTGAGTGGCATATAGAACCTTTAGCTGCTTACCACCTCTTCGGGGCAGGCTGTGAACTGCTGCTGCCTGCTGAACCACACTATTAACCTCGGCAGTGGCTACCCGCTTGAGCCTCTCCTGGTATACCTGGCACACCTGGGGCATAACTTTATCCACCCCCTGCCCGAATTTGGCTGAAGTATACAACGCGGGTGCATAAGGCATAAACTTAAACTGACTCCTGATATATCCATTGTACTCAGTTATGTTCTTCAGTGCAATCAGGTCCCATTTATTAACTATCAACACAATCCCCTTAGCCGCTTGCTGAATGTAACCGGCAATATGCATATCTTGAGCTGTAGCCAGCTCAGTAGCGTCAAGAACAAGCAGAGCCACATCAGCCCGGTCAATAGCTCTCAGGGCACGGATTACACTATACCGTTCTACTCTTATCCCTAACCGTCCTCGCCGCCTGATACCAGAAGTATCAATAAGTAGCACACTTTGTCCATCAAAGTCAAATAAAGTATCTATAGCATCACGGGTAGTCCCTGGGGCATCATCAACGATAGCCCGCTCCCCACCCAAGAGGGCATTTAGCAGCATTGACTTACCTACATTAGGTCTACCGACGATAGCCACCTTCATAATCTCTGGCTCAGTCTCAATAGGGGCTGATGCTGGTAGCAGGGAAGTAGCTCTATCCAGTAGTTCAGCAATACCTCGTCCGTGATAGGCTGAAATTGCTAATGGCTCACCCAGTCCTAATTCATAAAATTCCACCGCCTCGGTCTCAAGTTTAGTATTGTCGGCTTTATTAGTTACCAGTATGATGGGCTTGCTTACCTGACGAAGCATATCAGCAATTTCTAGGTCAGATGGCATCACCCCATCCCTGACATCCACCAAAAAAATGATGACATCAGCCTCGGTAATCGCCACCTCTACCTGTTCTTTAACCCCTTGAGCAATAGTAGTCCGGGGCTTTAGCTCCAGACCGCCGGTATCAACCATAGTAAATTCAGTCCCCTGCCACGAGACGCTAGCCCATACCCGGTCACGGGTTGTCCCCGGTAGGTTCTCTACAATAGCTATCGGCTTACCCGCCACCTTATTTAACAGGGTAGATTTACCTACATTCTGCCGGCCAATAATAGCCACAATAGGCTTGCTCACTTCAACCTCTAACCCCTCACCCTTTATTTTTAGTAACCCTATCCCCTTTTTCCCCTTCCCCTTAACAAGGGGAAGGGGATTTAGTTATATAAGAGGGGCTTCACCCCTCTTTCTTTATCTCCCCCTCATGCAAGGAATATATATCCCTATCATGGAGAGGCTCTGCCCTGAAGGGCGAAGCCCCTTTAAGAAATTCCATCCCTCTCCCCTTATGAAAGGGGTCTGGAGGAGAGTTGAAGAGAGGCGAAGCCTCTCTTATACAACTACTTCCCCCTCCCTTGTTAAGGGAGGGGGATAAAGGGGGTGGGTTACCTAATAAAGACCCGAATGGTGAGGGGTTGGAGGTTAAA
>DAOWKM010000048.1 GCA_030643695.1 Dehalococcoidia bacterium
AGGGTATCAGAATGGTTATTGAGCTAATGAAGACTAAAGGCTTACCTGTTTCTTTCACCCCTGGAGTCATTCACCTCCCCACTGTGCCCCTTTATAGGAAAGTCAACAAGATGGATATGGGCACTGCTGATAAGGTATGCTGTGTCGCCCTGGCAAACCGGGACCAAAAACAACGCTACAGCATCAACTACAGTGCGACCTCCTTCATCCTGGTGGTGGAAGGTTATGCCTTCAATGCTGTAATCGGCGTTGAGGACGGCAAGATAGTTGACGGTTTGGGGGGAACCTCAGGAGGACCTGGTTTCATCACTCTGGGAAGTATGGATTCTGAGCTGGCAGTGCGCCTGGGAAGGTTCCCCGGGGTAGTGCTCTTCAGCGGTGGTGCCAAAGATATGAGTGGCAAGGATGACTTAACCCCTGAGGAGATGGCAAGGGAGCGGTATAAATACTCACAATCCTGGAATATGCTCTTGGAAAGCATAGTCAAAGGGGTAGCGGCGATGAGGGTCGCTGTAGAGAAACCCCGTGAGATTATTCTTTCGGGCAGGCTTACCGATATCCCCGAGATTGCCGAGACACTAACGACTAAGCTCACCCAATTCGGAATAGTGCGAAAGGTGGGCAGACAGGCTAGAGTAGCCAAAGAGGCTGCCGAAGGGGCATACATTATTGGGGAGGGGCTGTCGGGGGGCAACTATAAGGGTATTGTTGATTCCCTGGAGCTCAGGGAAGCCAGGGGCACAATGCATGACTATATTCTCCTCAAGGGGGCTGAGCTAGAGAAGCCCTAATAATCTCATGGGTAAATCGCCAACGCCTCGAGTCCAGTGGTCTCAGGCAAGCCGAGCATAAGGTTCATATTCTGGACGGCTTGCCCGGCTGCCCCCTTAACCAGGTTGTCAATGCAGCTAATAACGATGAGCTTCCCTGTCCTGTAGTCAATGGTAGGGTGAATGAGACAGAGGTTATTCCCCCAGGTATGCTTGGTATGAGGTGATGAATCCACTACCTTGACAAAAGGCTCATCCTGATAGAAATCCAGGTAGAGATGCATTAGTTCGTCCCTTCCTTTTTCGCCAGCAGTAACCTTACCCGAGACTAAGCTAGCATAGCCGGTAGTTAATATCCCTCTGGTCATTGGTATCAGATGGGGAACAAAGGTTACTGAGAGTGACTGTCCGGGATAAAGCAGCCCCAGCTCCTGAGTAATCTCAGGCAGGTGCCGATGTCCTTCCAAGGCATAGGCACTAACATCTTCATTGGCTTCAGGAAAATGGGTTGGCAGGCTGACGGTTCTGCCCGCTCCGGATACGCCCGACTTACTATCAACAATAATGTCAGGTTCAATTATGCCTGCCTTGACTGCCGGGGCTAACGCCAGAATAGCACCAGCGGGATAGCAACCAGGATTAGCCACCAGTCGGGCAGAGGCAACCTGAGAGCGGTGTAGCTCGGTCAGACCGTATACTGCCTGTTTAAGTAATTGTGGGGCGGGGTGAGTAAAACCATACCACTGTGGGTATTGGGCAGCATCCTTCAGCCTGAAATCAGCACTAATATCCACTACCTTAATACCACGGTCAACTAAATGGACTACCTCGTTAGCACTCTCCCGGTGCGGCATAGCGGAAAAGGCTAAATCAACATCCCCCAGCTCAGCTTCAATAGTCAGGGTTATACCAGCCAGGTGAGGAAAAACCTTGCCTAACCTCTGCCCGGCAGCGCTTCGCCCGGTAACTGAGATAAGCTCCACCTCCGGGTGCTGATATAATAGCCGGGCTAGCTCAACGCCAGCATAACCGGTAACATTGATAATACCTACCCTAGTTTTACTCATTAAGCTAATCCTCCTTCAACCCACCTTCCGAGCTACCAACCACAGGCTAATTGTAGCATATAATAGTTTCTTTTAGCACCCCTTGACTTTTGCCAATTGGCAAATTATACTCTAACTATGAACAACAATAGCAAGAGTAACAATCATCTAGGCAGGATACTCAAACAGCAGAGAGTCACCATACCGCTAACATTGCAGGAACTAGCGGCAAAGTCAGGCGTGTCCCCATCACACTTAGGCCGCATAGAGAGGGGAGAGCGTTTCCCTTCAGCCCGTATTCTACGAAAAATTGCTAAGCCATTAGGCTTTGACGAGGGTGAGCTATTTACCTTAGCTGGCTATCTACCCTCACGGTCTCTTAGTGTGTCTGAGCCAGAGCCAGGCTATAGTAGTGGGCAATTGGACCCTTATGTGGCTAGGGTGCTAGCTCAAGAGCCTATTAGTGTACAGCGCACCGTCCTCGGAATCCTCTCCATCTTAAAGAGCTTGCCAAGAGCATAACCAAGGGAAATTGCCTAACCGCAAGTTTAAGCAATGCCCTCCCAGGCAGTGGAGCTGTCTCAATTTTATAACCCCCCTTTTCCATCGCAAAGCGCAGCGCCCTCCCGTCATTGCGAGGCACAGAGTGCCGAAGCAATCTCTAAGACGGGATTGCTACGCCTTCGGCTGGCAATGACAAGAAGAGATGTGATATGTTACTAATCATGTGGATGAGCACAACCTCTTGATAAATATGTGGCTTAGGAGTATAGTCTTAGATGATATAGGTGGATAAGAAAGACTTCAAGCCATTTATTAAGCCCAAAACTTTATTACTATTAACCAGGGTAAGCAATTTTCTCACCGAGCAGGGTATAAAATCATACCTTGTTGGTGGATTTGTGCGTGATATGCTGCTGGGACGGGATACGGCTGATATTGATATTGCCGTCGCCACCGATGCGCTGGAGATTGCGCCCAAAGTAGCCACTACTCTTGGCGGTAAATATGTCCTATTAGACAAGGTAAACAGGGTAGGCAGAGTGGTTCTGGCTAATGAGGAGGCACCTTCAAACAGAGGTCAATGGGAACTTGACTTCTCCACATTTAGCGGTGATATTGAACAGGACCTGGCACGGCGTGATTTCACTATAGATGCAATGGCGATTGACCTCAGGCAGATTGCCCACCAACCCCTCAGACCTCCTATGCTCATAGACCCCTTCAATGGCTGGGGTGACCTTCATCAAGGCACCATTCGGGCGGTTACTGAGACAGTTTTTGAATTAGACGCAGTGCGCTTACTGCGGGCGGTGCGTCTGGCTGCCGAGCTTGGTTTTACTATTGATAAAGGGACCGAGGCTCTAATTCACCGCTACTCTTACCTTATAGCCAATGTAGCTGGTGAGCGGATAAGAGAGGAATTACTTCGGCTTCTGGCTGTTCCTCAAGCCGGGCAGCTTCTGCCCTACCTTGATGAGCTGGGCTTGCTCACCGCTATGATTCCAGAATTGACCGAGCTAAAGGGGGCCGAGCAACCCAAAGAACACTTCTGGGATGTTTTTGACCACTCTCTCAAGACGGTAGCCGCCGTTGACTTTCTCCTCAGGCAGGGAGATTGGGAATATGCCAGCGAGGATGTCCTAGCGACTGCCCCTTGGTCAACAATGCTGACTCAGCACTTTGACTCCGAGGTCAGCAGCGGTAGCACCAGAAGGTTGCTAGTTAAACTGGCGGCACTTCTTCATGATATTGCCAAACCTCAAACTAAAGCTATTGAGGCTGATGGTCGGCTACGCTTCTTGGGGCACGCTAAGGAGGGGGCAGCTATAGCAGCTAATATTCTGGAAAGGCTAAGGTTTAGTGCTAAAGAAGTAAAGCTGGTAGAAATTATGGTGAGGCATCACCTCCGACCGGGACAGATGAGCCATGATGGGCTTCCCTCACCCAAGGCTATTTACCGCTACTTCCGTGATACCGGAGAGGCTGGGGTTGATATACTATTGTTGAGCCTGGCTGACCATTTAGCCACTAGAGGCTCACACCTAAATCTGGCTCAATGGCAACAGCATACCCAAATGGTAGAATATGTACTCTCTCAGCGCTTTCAAAAGGAGAGCTTGGTTGTTCCACCTAAGCTGGTTGATGGGCATGACCTGATTAATATCTTTGGTATGAGCCCGGGACCTAAAATTGGAGAGTTTCTGGAGGCAGTGCGTGAGGCGCAAGCCTCGGGAGAGTTAGCTACCAGAGAGGAGGCTTTAGTTTACATCAGGGAACACCTGTTAACTAAGGTAGTGTGAATATATGCCTAGAAGAAATACGCTAACCTTTATAATAACATTAATTATTTTTGCCCTTGCCTTGTCCGTGGTCTTGCCTGTTGACCAGGGTGTGTTGGGCAAAAGGGGAATGCGGCTAGGTCTGGATTTGCAGGGTGGCCTCCATATAGTTTATAAGGCTGATTTATCCCAGGTAGCGGCCGGCGAGGAGACCGAAGCCATTGAGGGGGCTATAGCTGTTATTGAAAGGAGGGTTGATGTTTTCGGGGTAACTGAGCCGGTTATCCAGAGGCAGGGTGAAGACCGCATATTGGTTGAATTGCCCGGGGTTAGCGAGGCAGAGAAGGCAAAGAGGCTCATCGGTCAGACAGCGCTCCTTGAGTTTGGAGAACTGATAGAAGAAGGAGAAGAAGCTAGATGGGTTAATGAACGGGGTGAGTGGAAGCCAGCTGCAGCCACGATTAACGGGCAGGAAAAAACCCTCAGCAGTAACTACTTTAAGGAAAGGACCTATATAGACCGAGATAACCTAGGCAGAACATTATTACATTTTGAGTGGAATGAGGAGGGGAAGAAGCTCTGTGAGCAGATAACCCCAAGCGTTCTGCACAAACCCTTAGGTATCTTCCTTGGTGATGAGGCTATTCGGGGTGAGGATAATCATCCCATAGCCCCTATTGTGAAGGATGCCCTAGAGAGATGTGGTGTGATTGAGGGATTGAGCTTTAATGAGGCTACTGAATTATCCGAGTTACTTAATGCTGGCCGTATTCCCATTCCTCTTACCCCCATCTATGAGCAAACCGTATCCCCTATACTGGGAGCTGATTTCATTGATATGAGTGTTAAGGCAGGGATAATTGGCATTATATTAGTTATGCTATTTATGATTATTTACTATCGTCTGCCTGGAGTCCTAGCCACCCTGGCTCTGGCATTTTATGGAGCATCAGTCTTAGCCATATTTAAGCTGATACCGGTCACCCTTACCCTGGCTGGGCTAGGCGGCTTTGTTCTATCTATAGGTATGGCGGTAGATGCCAATGTGCTCATCTTTGAACGGATGAAGGAGGAGTTCCGGACAGGTAGAACATTAGGGGCAGCCATTGAGGCTGGCTTTAACCGTGCCTGGACAGCTATCAGGGATAGTAATGTAACTACCTTTATTGTCTGCGGTATTCTCTATTGGATGGGTAGCATTCTTATCGCCGGCGCACCGGTAAAGGGCTTCGCGGCGACTTTGTTTATCGGCGTAGCCGTAAGCATGTTTACCGCTATTGTAGTTACTCGAACCCTGCTGCGCCTATTCGTCGGCACTCGCCTGGCGCAGCGGACTCCGCTATTTAGCGTATACATAAGAAGGAAATGATGTTTGATATAGTAGGTAAAAGGTTCGGGTTCTTTCTTATCTCAGGGGTAGTAATACTAATCGGCGTTATTTCCCTGGCGACCTTTGGGCTGAAAGCCGGGATTGAATTTAGCAGCGGCTCTATGATGACGGTGAGTTTTGACCAAGGAGTAACACAAGGTGAATTGAAGCAGGAATTAGCTAATCTAGGCTACACCAATGCTATTATCCAACGCACCGGAGAAGGAAACTTCCTCATACGAACCCGTGAATTAATCGGGGAAGATAAGACACAGCTAGAGGATGCCTTAACTGCCAAATTTGGTCATCTTGAGGTGAAGGAGTTCGACTCTATGTCGCCTATGGTGGCAGAGGAGACAACACATAATGCCGCTATCGCCGTAGCCGTAGCCGCCATTGGCATACTTCTTTATGTCACCTGGGCATTTCGGAGGATGCCCAACCCCTTCCATTATGGGACCTGTGCCATAGTGGCTCTAGCCCATGATGCCCTGATAGCCTTAGGAATTTTCTCCATCCTCGGCGGTATACTGGACTGGGAAATCAATTTAATGTTTATTACCGGCATTCTGGCTGTTATTGGCTATAGTGTGAATAATACTGTTGTTGTTTTTGACAGGATACGTGAGAACCTGACAATGGGCGTTAGTTCCAACTTTGAGGCTGTAGTTAATAACAGCCTCGTTGAGACCCTGGGTCGCTCGTTGAACACCAGCCTCACCACACTATTAGTAGTCTTAGCCCTGCTACTCTTTGTTGGGGCATCAATTCAGAACTTTGCTGTGGTTCTACTGATTGGTATTATTGTCGGAACCTTTAGCTCAATCTGTATTGCTCCCACCTTACTGGTGGTCTGGGAGAAGGGGGAGTGGGGCAGGTTCATCCCCTGGCTTCCCCTGCGGGCTTCCTCTAACCGATGAACTAACTACAGAACTAGCCTAAACCATTAACTGGATACCCGATGTCAGAAACCAACCCCCAAATCCAATAAGTAATAGGCTACAGGCAATAAACATTCCTTCCTGAAATTTCCTTCCCCAGAGAGATCGGGTTCTATAGACTAGAATTGAAATAAATGAAAGCCAGAGCAAATCACATAGCCAGTGAACGGGAATAAGCAGGACAAACCCGGTGACGCCAAATTCTAATGAGTTCATAATAAGGGTGCTACCTATAAGTGCCCACCATAGATAACAGGCTGGGTTGAGAACAGTGGTCATCACCCCTGCCATCACCGAATTATAGGGTAAGTCATGACCCCTTTCTACCACCTTGGTTTTAGCTTTAAACATGGCTACGCCCAGCCAGAATAGCATGCCAGCACCGCCTAAATACAAGACGATTTGTGCCACTCCTTCCTGAAAGAATCGGGCAAAACCAAAGTATATGAGCAGCATCAGGGGGATTTCTATTACGGCATGTCCCATAGCTATCTGAGCACCAGCAAATTGAGACCTGTAGCTTTTGGCTATGGTAACGGCAAACATAGGACCGGGCAACATCACTCCGGATAGTGAAATTACAGCCACACTGAGTAAAAATAGAATCATAACAGTCCTTTAATGAAAGACTGGGTTCCTAACCCTAATATAGGTTTGGTCATTATAACGCTATTTCTCTGCGATATTCTACATTATTCTGCTTGAGTTCAGCACCTTAATGAATTATACTTCTTTAAACAGGCACATATAGGCTAGCTTAGCAAACTGTGGATTGGAGGTGATACCGTGCTGAGAGTGGAAAATCTCCAACTGAGATTAAATGGTAAGTCAATAATTGATGATTTAAGCCTTCAGGTTAATAAGGGTGAAATACATGGGCTTCTGGGCGAGAATGGAACCGGTAAGACCACTATTGGCTGCCTTATAATGGGAGTAAATAACTACAAGCCTACTGCAGGAAGGATAGTTTTTGAAGGTCAGGATATCGCTGCCCTTTCTGTTTCTCAGCGAGCCAAGAGGGGGATAAGCCTGGCGTGGCAAGAACCAGCCAGAATTGAAGGGCTGAGGGTAAGGGACTACCTCGAACTTAGCAGCAATAATTCTGGAATTGAACGGGCTGAGCATTGCTTACGAATGGTAGGACTAGAGCCAGCCCAGTATTTAGATAGGGATGTTGACACCACCCTGAGTGGTGGCGAGAGGAAGAGGATAGAGCTAGCTTCTGTGTTAGCTATGCAACCCAAATTAGCCATATTAGATGAGCCTGATTCAGGGATAGATATTATTGCCTTACCCTTTATACTGAATAGCATAGTAGAAATGAATAAGCAAGGCTCATCGGTTCTGCTAATCACCCACAATGAGAATGTAGTAAAAATAGCCCATAGAGTGTCCGTGCTGTGCGCTGGTAAGATAATAAGAACCGGTGAACCGGCAGATATGAGCCTGTGGTTCAAGGATAATTGCCGCAAGTGTCTCCATATCAATGAGCCAAGGGAATAAGGTGAAAAGTTATGATTAATTATTCGGTAGAAAAAGGATATCAGGGGATGCTTGATGCCTATGAGAAGGCTGGCGGCGATAGAAGTGCGTTACTAAATAAGAAAATAGCCAAACTGGTTATCCAGCAGAATCAGGTTCTGAGCGCTGATGAAGTCCCCGGCGTCAGGCTAAAATATAAAGCTAAAGAAAACGGTATCAATATTGAGTTATCAGTTGAAGAGAATTGCCAGCTAGAGAGCCCCATTCACCTGTGTTTTGGTATTCTGCCTCAGCAAGGCTTACAGGATATCGGGTTACGGGTGGATGTGGGGAGTGGGGCTGAGGTTAGCGTAATTGCCCACTGCATTTTCCCTAACGCTGTTCATATAATCCACAAAATGGATGCAGTGATAAATATTGGGGATAACGCTAAATTTAGCTATAAGGAGACCCACTATCACGGCGAGTCTGGCGGCATTGAGGTAATTCCTAAAGCCAGGATTACCCTGGGCGAGAAGGCTCTATATGAAAACACCTTTAGCCTGACCCAGGGCTGTGTGGGCAAACTGGACTTTGATTATGATATTACTTGTGCGGCTAGGAGTGTAGCTGAGCTAACCACCAAGGTCTATGGCAAGAAGGACGATATCATAAAGATAAGTGAGAAGATGCACTTGAACGGCGATGGTGCCAGGAGCCTGATGAAGACCAGGGTGGTGCCCACCGATAGAGCTTGGTCAGAGGTTATCGGTGAGACCTATGGCAATGCCCCCTATGTCAGAGGACATATGGATTGTATGGAGGTGGTTATCGGGAAAGAGGCAGTAGCCAGGGCAATACCAATTGTCTCGGTAACTAATGACAAGGCAAAGATAACTCACGAGGCAGCCATCGGCAGTATAGATAAAAAACAGATGGAGACCTTAATGGCGAGAGGATTGGATGAGGATGAGGCAGTAGATGTTATTATCAGAGGTATCCTGAGATAGTTAGGTAACGAAGGTGTCTTTAGATTTAACCAAGGTGGCTCCGCAGGTTGGAAGTATGATAACCAAGCTGAAGGCTGGCGGTGAGGAGAGGCAAAAGCGCCTGAACCATGCCTTAAATGTTCTCGGTGATAAATCTATTGACCCTGATTATCTAAAAAGAAAGATTGCCTCCAGTAAGACTACCTGGTTGGTGGCTGGTCTGGTGGATGGACTTAACCAGCGCTATAAACCACCGCCCACCCTTACTGAATTTACTATCATTGCCACTGATGGCTCTCATATTGATGTTGACCGACATCGGTCAACAAGGTGTTACCTGATAAATATAGGTAGTGTTACTCTTCACTATGGTGCCCAGCCCGGTGCTGCCCTTAATAGCTTTCCCCACCTCTATTCCGGAGATGAAGACCTGGTTATTGTCCCCACTGGGGTTAGGGGTCGTGAGCAACTGATAGAAGGCAACCTGTTAGGTATTAAGCGGGCGGTAGACGAATGCCACCAATTAGCCAGGCTGGCAGCAGAATTGCCATCGGATAGCCTGAGTCTGGCACTGCTTGATGGCTCGCTTATCCTCTGGGGTCTGGAGGCTTACCCCGAATTTGTTACCGAGGCTTTACTGGATGAGGGCTTCTTACGCCATCTTGATGAGATGAGACGGCTTAACAATGTTAAGAAAATTGCCCTTGCCAGTTACATTAGCTTCCCCCGCAGCACCGATGTGGTTAATGCCCTGAGGGTGGCTATATGCCCTTATGACCCCCCTGACTGCGACCGCTACTGCCCGACTAATAAGAAACGGGACTGTGATGCAGTGGCTGGCGTTCAGGACAGGGAGCTATTTTCAAGTATATTAGGTCGGGGGGAAAGGTCAGCCCTGTTTATATCTCCATCCAAAATCCAGAAACACTACGGGGTTCACCAGGTCTACTTCTTCTACCTCAGGGTAGGTGATGAAATAGCCAGGGTTGAGATTCCCCGCTGGGTGGCGGTGAATGAGGACTTGCTCAATCTGGTTCATGCCCTGGTCTTAGACCAGTGCCAGCGGGGGCAGGGTTACCCGGTGGCGTTAAGTGAAGCCCAC
>DAOWKM010000096.1 GCA_030643695.1 Dehalococcoidia bacterium
AAAAAACTGATAATTTATGAGGACAAGTCAACAGGAACTTTATTTATCCGTGCAACAAAGGTCAATAAATATGGCGAGTTTGCGTTAAAGCCGGATAAGTATGGAGTGGCGAAAAGCAAAAATACAAGCGACGCACAACTAGGTAGATTCATTCGTGAAATTCTAAAGAATTGTGACTAACATATATACTACTTTAGTGGTTGCTTTGCTATCCTTTGTAGATTGGTAATTTGAGGGGGTGTCCAAGAGGGGTGAAGCCCCTCTTAAAATAAGTTCCCCTTCCCCTTGTAAGGGGAAGGGGATAAAGGGGATAGGGTTGCTAAGCAAGCTCAATTTATTGGAGGAGTGATGATTACCATAAGTATAGACCCGATAGCCTTCACTATTGGCTCGTTGAGCGTCAGATGGTATGGCATTATGATTACTCTGGCTGTTTTGTCGATAATTTTATGGTTGATGTGGCGGGTAAAACACGGAGCCAAAATTTCATATGATACTATCCTTACTGCGGCACTGGTAGGCATCCCCTCAGGGATAGTAATATCAAAGCTGCTCCATGTTATTGATAGATGGGGTTATTACAGCCAGAACCCGGGCCAGATTTTTAGTGCCGCTGGTCTTACTATCTATGGTGCTGTTTTGGGTGCTGCTCTAGCTATCTGGATTTACAGTAAGTTTGGTAATTTCAAATTTGGTTACTTTGCTGATTTGGTGGCACCGGGTATTCTATTAGCTCAGGCTGTAGGTAGGGTAGGCTGCACCATAAATGGTTGCTGCTATGGCATACCAACCTCTCTACCTTGGGGGGTTGTTTATACCAGTCCTAATAGTTTTGCCCCTCTAGGGATAGCTATTCACCCCACACAGCCTTACGAGATTATAGCCTGTCTGATAATTTTTGCAGTATTGCTCAAATTGAGGGGGCGGTTTAAGCCTGATGGCTCGCTATTTCTTGTTTATCTTAGCCTATACTCCTTATGGCGAGTTGGTGTTGGTTTCCTTCGTGTCGGCACACCCTTTCTCTTTGGTTTACATCAGGCTCAGGTATTAGGTTTAATCGTGGTAGCCGTCGCCGTGTCCTGGCTGGCTTATAAGGCACGATGGGTAAAGGTAGAGAGTCCTGTGGATACGGAAGTAGAATCTGGGGAAGGCTCTACAGAGGATTAAGCTATTATGCCTTTCATTCTATTAAGGCTAATCTCTTTGCCTGCTCAATCGCCTCGGCAACTACAAACAGTGAACCAGTAATGCAGATAAAGCCTCTATCTCCGGCTAGAGCCAGAGCCCGGGATAATGCCGTTGGAACATTGTCTACCACCTGCGTTTCCACTTCATATTTGGTAAACTCGGCTTTGAGTAGCGCCGGTGCCATAGCTCGAGGGTGGCGAGAACAGGTGATAATCACCTTATCAAAAAGGGGCACTAATTCTGAGACTATACCGGCGGCATCCTTATCAGACGATAAACCTATAACTAGAATGGCTTGGTCAGGGGAAGCATAGGTTTTGAAGAAGTATTGCTCGAGAGACTGCTTTAGCTTCCGGGCTGAATCAGGATTATGAGCGCCATCAACCACTATAAGTGGGTGGTGGCTAACAATCTGGAGTCGACCCGGCCAATTTACCTGCGCCAGACCATCAATGATACTATTCCGGGAAATATTAACGCCCTTTCTGGCTAAAGCCTCCAGAGCGGCCACTGCTGTAGCCGCATTCTCTAGCTGGTAGTGACCGAGAAGGGGAATGGATAGCTTATAACTACCCAATTTCCCCTTCACCTGAAGTAGCTGCTGGTTAAGGTCAGAGCTGAGACCCTGCCAGATGACATCATAACCTACCCTGACCAGCTCGGCTCCACATCTCAGGCAGGTTTTTTCTATTACCTGAGCTGCCTCATCAGACTGGGGAGAGACCACCACGATACAACCTGGCTTGATAATGCCTGCCTTCTCGGCAGCGAGTTCGGTCAAAGAGTTACCCAATATATCGGTGTGGTCAAGGCTAATAGAAGTGATAATGCAGACCTCGGGGTTGACTATATTGGTGGCATCAAGCCTCCCCCCCAATCCTACCTCTACTACCTGGAAATCCACCCCCTTTAGCCTGAAGTAAGCAAAGGCTAGCGCAGTTAGCAACTCAAAGGTGGTCAACCGACCATAAGTAGCTTTCTGGTTTACTGCTTCAACCTCGGGCTTTAGTTTCTCCACCAGGGTAACCAGCTCTTCATCAGAAATTAGCCTGTCGCCAACCCTGATGCGCTCGTTTACGGTATGCAGATGGGGTGAGGTGTAAAGCCCGGTAGTATAACCTGAGACGGTAAGAGCTGAGGCTACCATAGCCGCTACGCTGCCTTTACCATTGGTGCCGGCGATATGAACTGACCTGGCTACCCGGTGAGGATTACCCAACCTAGCCAGCAGTTCCTCCATCCGCCTCAGGTCATAGTTAGCTGAGTTATACCGTAGCTTTGGTGCCTTCTCGTAGTCAACAAAACTATAAATGTAATCTAATGCTTGTTGATAATTCATTCTTATAAAGGGGACTCCGGTTAAATACGAAGCTAATTATATCATTGCAAGTTAAATCCAAACAATTAAAATCAGATGGTGCTTGACGCCAATCTATGGTGGCTGATATTATCAGCTTATTACAAGGGGTATGGTATGAATTTCATTGAGAAGTTAGTAACTGCTGTCCGAAAGAATAAGAGTTTGCTCTGTGTTGGGCTTGACCCTGACCTTGACCTGATGCCCCCAAAGATAGGTGTTTTTGAGTTCAATAAGGCAATTATTGATGCTACATCCGACTTGGTATGCGCCTATAAACCCAACTTTGCTTTCTATGAAGCTCTGGGGAATGAGGGGCTTGATGCCCTGAAGCGCACTGTAGCCTACATACCTGATGATATACCAGTAATAGGAGACGCCAAGCGGAGTGATATAAGTAATACGGCTAAGGCTTATGCCAGGGCTATTTTTGATAACTTTGGCGTTGATGCCACTACAGTGAACCCTTATCTGGGCTTTGACTCAATAGAGCCCTTTATCCAATACCGTGATAAAGGAATATTTATCCTGT
>DAOWKM010000042.1 GCA_030643695.1 Dehalococcoidia bacterium
ACCTATGAAGCCCTGGAGTTTGGTGGTGATACGGTGAGCAGTCTGGGTATTCCCGAGCGCCTTACTATAGCTAATATGGCAGTGGAAGCCGGGGCTAAGGTTGGGCTTTTCCCAACTGATGACATCACGCGGGATTATCTTTTGGTGGAGGGGCGGGGTGATGACTATCAGCCACTCTTCCCTGATGACGATGCTACCTATGAGCAAACTATTAATATTAGTCTGGCTGAGCTTGAGCCTACCGTATCTAGACCCCACACGATAGATAATATTGCTCCGGCTAGGGAGCTTAAGGGGACTAAAATCCAGCAGGTGTTTATTGGCACCTGCACCAATGGTCGCCTGGATGACCTGGCGGTAGCCGCTAAAATTCTGGAGGGAAAGAGGCGTCATCCCCAGACCAGACTGGTGATTGCCCCGGCGTCACGAAGTGTCCTGCTAGCGGCTATCAACGCTGGCTATATTCAGGCCCTGGTTGAAGCGGGAGCGGTTATTCTACCGCCGGGGTGTGGGGCTTGCCTTGGCCTCCACCAGGGAGTGTTGGGAGACGGAGAGAGTTGCCTATCTACAGCTAATCGGAATTTTAGGGGTCGGATGGGTAGCCCTGAGGCATTTGTATACCTGGCAAGTCCAGCTACAGCAGCAGCCACTGCTATCAAGGGTGAAATCACTGACCCCAGAGAGGTGCTCTAGATGCTCAAAGGTAGAGCTTTTAAGTTTGGCGACAATATCTCCACCGACCACATCATACCAGGCAGGTTTGCTCACCTGAGGAGTAATCTTCCTGAGCTAGCAAAGCATGCTATGGAGGATGCTGACCCAGCCTTTGCTGCCAAAGTGAGAGGGGGGGATTTTATTGTTGGGGGTAGTAACTTTGGGCTTGGTTCCAGCCGGGAGCATGCTCCTTTGGTTATCAAGGCAATTGGGATAAGCGCAGTGCTGGCTAGGTCGGTAGCTCGGATATTTTTCCGGAATGCTATCAACCTTGGGCTTCCTGTTTTGATATGTGATACCGATAGTATTAGTGATGGGGATGAGTTGGAGGTAAACCTTAATGCTGGAACTATCCAGAATGTGACCAATGATAACCGGTTAACCTTTAGTAGAATTCCCGAAATAATGCTCCGCATTCTTGATGAAGGTGGGCTGTTGCCTTATATTCAGAAATATGGCGACTTCAAGCTATGAGCTGTCAAATAACCAAGGAAGAGAACTAAATGGCTTATAAGATTACGCTTATTCCTGGCGATGGTATCGGTCCTGAGATAACTGAAGCTACCAGGAGGGTGTTAGATGCCACTGGGGTAAATTTCCAGTGGGATTTAGCCTATGTTGGCAGTAGTGCTCAAGATAGGTGGGGCACGCCAATCCCTGATTCGGTGTTTGACTCCATTAGGGGAAATAAGGTGGCTCTTAAAGGACCGGTTACCACACCGGTGGGTTCAGGGTTTAGAAGTGTGAATGTAGCCCTGCGTAAAGGGTTAGGTCTTTATGCCTGTCTACGCCCATGTAAAACCTATTCCGGAGCCCCTTCACTATATAAGAATGTGAACATTATTATTATAAGGGAAAATACTGAGGACCTCTATAGTGGCATTGAGTTTGAGAGGGGGACCCCTGAGGCGGCAAAGCTGATGGAGCTTGTTTCACAAACCACAGGGGAGACTATCCGGCAAGATTCCGGGATAAGCATAAAGGTGATTTCTGAGATGTGTAGTAGAAGGATTGTCAAGTTTGCCTTTGAGTATGCCCGGGCTCATCAGCGAAAAAAGGTGACTGCGGTGCACAAAGCCAATATTATGAAGTTCTCAGACGGGCTATTTTTGTCCGTTGCCCGGGAGGTAGCTGAAGAATACCCTGATATCGGATTTGAGGATAGAATTGCGGATAATATGAATATGCAGCTGGTGCGAAAGCCACAGCAATTTGATATAGTGGTAGCGCCTAACCTTTATGGTGACCTGCTTTCTGACCTGTGTGCTGGCTTAATCGGGGGATTGGGATTAGCCCCGGGGGCTAATCTGAGTGATGATATAGCGATATTTGAACCAGTGCACGGTAGTGCCCCTAAATATGCTGGGCTTAATAAGGTTAACCCGATGGCAATGATGCTCTCTGGTGTGATGATGCTCCGCTATCTTGGCGAAGAAAAAGGTGCTGATAGGCTGGAAACAGCCATAGCTGAGGTTATTGCCGGGGGTAGGAATGTTACCTATGACCTTGAGCCTGAGGTGGCGGTAGGCACCTCGCAGGTGGCTGATGCTGTGATTGAAAAACTTGGAGTAACTAATACCTAGCAATTCCTGAAGTACAGTCTTCTTACTTATAGCTAAAGTTTGTTGTATAATAGACCTATTCTGGTTTTTATTTACAGTGAATATTGAGGAGAGGATTAGTGGCTAAAATCTATATAATTGATGTAACTAATCGAGATGGTGTTCAGACGGCTAAGCTTGGTTTATCTAAACTGGAGAAGACGTTAATAAATATCTACCTGAATGAGATGGGTGTCTTTCAGTCTGAGTTTGGCTTCCCTACCACCAAGCATGAGACGTTTTATCTTCAGGCTAATCTGGAATTAGCTCAGATGGGAGTTTTACAACCCATTCGCTTGGAAGGGTGGCTAAGAGCAGTGGCTAAGGATGTGGAAATTGCGTTCAGCCGGGTTCCGGGTATTAAGCACCTCAATCTTTCTATTTCTACATCAGAGCAAATGCTCAAGGGCAAATTTTTGGGTAAAAAGAAGAAAGAGGACATAATAGGGATGATGGTGGAAGCCGTTGATGCGGCTAAGTCTTACGGGGCGGAAAGCATTGGAGTAAATGCTGAGGATGCTTCCAGAACAGACCTGGACTTTCTAATCAAATTTGGTTTGGCAGCTAAGGAGCATGGAGCTGATAGGCTAAGATATTGTGATACCCTGGGCTATGATAACCCGTTTATTATTTATGAAACGGTGAGAGCACTAGCTGAGAATGTGGGGATGTCAATTGAGCTTCATTGCCATAATGACTTAGGCATGGCGGTGGCTAATTCCATTGCCGGGGCTAAAGGAGCTATAGACGGCGGGCAGGATGCTTATATTAATACCACCATTAACGGGATGGGTGAGCGGGCGGGCAACGCTGACCTGGTGGCAGTCGCTCTAGCGGCTACTAAGTCAAAGGATTTCACCGAAAAATATCAACCTGAGAATCCGATTGATTTATCAAAAGCCTGGAAAATAGCTAGGTTTGCCAGTTATGCCTTTGGAGTTCCGATTCCGATAAATCAGCCAGGTGTTGGCGCTAATGCTTTCGCTCACGCCTCCGGCATCCATGCTGATGGTGTGTTAAAGGATGCTAATAATTATGAGCTATACAACTTTTCGGAGCTGGGTAGAGGTGAGCCAGAACTTGTCGAGACGGGAAGGGAAATATGCACCGGGGAATATAGTGGTATATCTGGTTTTAGACATGTAATGGGTCAGATAATGGGTAAGAGGGCACTCTCATTCCATGATGCTAAAGAAGCTGAAGAAATTTTGGAGCTGGCAAGATATGCTAATGTAGAAGCGCAGAAGCCGCTGGTTGAGGATGAATTGATATTTATTGCCAAGTATCCAGAAATTGCCAAGAAGCTGTTAACATTAAAGCCCTTGGAGTACTAAATCCATTGGTCTGCTTATCTTGAGGGCTGTAGTTTTAACCTTGCTGTCTTTCATCCCATTGAGATTGATGGTTGGGTATTTATTTAAACAGGGAAGATGAATGGTAACTAGATATAACCCACGAGAGTTAGAGAAGAAGTGGCAGCAAAAGTGGGCTGAGGATAGGCTATATGAGGTCAGTGAGGATAATACCAAGCCCAAGTGGTATGCCCTGACTATGTTTCCTTATACCTCTGGTGACCTCCATATTGGGCACTGGTATGCTATGGCTCCCTCTGATGTCCATGCCCGATTTAAGCGGATGCAGGGCTATAATGTGCTTCACCCGATGGGCTTTGATGCCTTCGGACTGCCGGCGGAGAACGCAGCTATCAGCCGTGGTATCCACCCCTTCATCTGGACGATGCAAAACACAGACAATATGCGCCGTCAACTCAGGAGTATCGGGGCTATCTATGACTGGAGCCGTGAGGTGGTTACCTGCCTGCCTGAGTATTATAAATGGACACAATGGTTTTTCTTGAAGCTGTATGAAGCCGGTCTGGCTTATCGGGGCAAAGCTCCGGTTAACTGGTGTCCTCGCTGCCAGACGGTGCTGGCTAATGAACAGGTGGTGGGTGGGGGCTTCTGTGAGCGCTGTGGGGCGGCAGTTGTCAGGCGAGATTTGGAGCAATGGTTCTTTCGTATCACCAGATACGCTGATGAGCTTATGGAGCATAGCGGCATTGACTGGCCGGAGCGGATAAAGCTCATGCAAAGAAACTGGGTGGGTAAGAGCGAAGGTACCGAGATTTCCTTTGCTCTTGACTATCCCGGGGTGGAGGGAAAAGAAATCAGGGGATTTACCACTCGCCCTGACACTATTTTCGGTGTTACCTTTATGGTTCTGGCTCCAGAGCACCCTCTGGTGGCTAAGCTTACCTCACTGGATAAGAGGGCTGAGGTTGAGGAATATATTGCTCGGTCACGGCGGCAGACTGAGATAGAGCGGCTATCCACCGAGAAGGAAAAAGAAGGGGTATTCATTGGGGCTTATGTGGTAAATAGGCTTAATGGTGAATCGGTGCCTATCTGGATTGCTGATTATGTGTTGATGAGCTATGGCACCGGGGCAGTGATGGGAGTGCCAGCCCATGATGAGCGCGACTTTGCCTTTGCCAGGAAGTATAACCTGCCGATAAAGGTGGTGATAGCTCCGCCTGGGTGGCGAGGAAGGGAGTTGGAGGCGGCATACACTGAACCAGGTACTATGGTGAACTCAGAGCAGTTTGACGGTCTTCCCAGTGAACAGGGTATAGAGGCTGTTTCCGATTTTCTGGGGGAGAAGGGTTATGGAAGGCGAGCCATAACCTATAGGCTTCGCGACTGGCTTATCTCTCGTCAGCGCTACTGGGGAGCACCGATACCTATAATTTACTGCCCTAACTGTGGCATTGTCCCCGTTCTCGAAAAAGATTTGCCAGTGTTATTACCTGAGGATGCTGAGTTTAAGCCTACTGGTGAATCTCCGTTAAAATACTGTGAGCAGTTTGTCAATGCTACCTGTCCAAAGTGTTCAGCTCCAGCCAAGCGGGAGACGGACACTATGGATACCTTTATGTGTTCCTCGTGGTATTTTTTGCGCTATGCCAGCCCTAACTGTGATACGGCGGCGTTTGATGCTGATAAGGTAAAGTATTGGCTGCCAGTAGACCTGTATACCGGCGGTGCTGAGCACGCTGTTATGCATCTATTCTATGCCCGCTTCTTTGTTAAGGCACTTCGGGATATGGGGCTGGTTAATTTTGGTGAGCCGTTTACCCGTTTGTTTAACCAAGGGGTTATTATTGCCGAGAAGCAGAAGATGAGTAAGTCACGAGGCAATGTAGTTACTCCCGATGAGTATGTTGCTGAGCTGGGGGCTGATGCCGTGCGTGCCTACCTTATGTTTGTCGCCCCCTGGGAGCAGGGTGGCGAGTGGAATGACAGCGGTATCAGTGGCATAAGCCGATGGCTTAATCGGGTATGGAACCTGGCACTAGAGCCGTATACTCCGAGGACTGATGCTGGAAACAAACCAGCCGGCGAAAAAGCGTTAAAAGATTTACAACGTGTTACCCACCAGACTATCAAGAAGGTTACCCAAGACCTGGAAAAGCTTAGGTTTAATACTGTAATATCGGCACTAATGGAGCTTACCAACTATCTGGCTAGGGTTAAACAGGTAGGCACTGTTGATGATTCAGCTTGGGGAGGGTCTATAGATACCCTGCTTTTGCTCCTGGCACCAAC
>DAOWKM010000013.1 GCA_030643695.1 Dehalococcoidia bacterium
AGCTATGTCAATCTGGTAGTCGCAACCCAGAGCCTCAATAAGGTCAACTATATTTATAAAATCATCAAGGTCAGGCTCAAGCCCGGGTAAACTCTGAGTAAACAGCGCCTTCAAATTTTTTAGAAACCCCGATGATTTCCCCTTCAGCTCTAGCAAGGCAGACAAAGCCCTCGCTAGCTCAGGTCCTCCCGGCTTTATTCTAGCCAGTGCTTCTGTATCACCATCCAGAATCTGGTCAAATACCCTGGTCTGCTCTCCAGGGCTTAGCCCGAGCTGGCTTAATAGTGACTTTATTAAGCCAGCATGTGATAGCCTCATCTCTATGCCTTCAAGCCCTAACCTTTTCAAAACCTCCAAAGCCAGCATTATCAGTTCCACATCAGCTAGGGGAGAACCCACCCCCATAAGCTCAGCTCCACATTGCCATCTCTCCCTCGTCTTCTTCCCCGTCTCTTCAAAAATAAAGACATTAGTTACATAAAAGAGCTTAGCCCACTCCCTCGCTTCCATACTATCAATATAAAGCCTGGCAACGGGGATAGTGCCGTCAGGTCTTAACACAACCCTCTCCCCACTCCAGCCATCCCAGTCAAGGAAGGAATACACCTTACCTAACATACCGGGGGTAAGTGTCCCGGTTGAGGTGAATAGGTGGAGATACTCAAGTGTTGGTGTCCTCACTTCCTCATACCCCCATTTAAGACAGCAGTCCCTAAATGCTTCCTCAATTAGACGAAACACTATCATTTCCTGAGGAGATAGGTCTCGAGTTCCCTTACACCTTTGGACTCTCATACCACACCTTTTACAAATAGCTTGTAAATTCTACACTAATTTATCCAGCTATTCAACCTATGGCTATCTCCCATTCATTTGCATCACAGCCATAATCAATATATAATCTATTTAATAGACCTTTCAGCAGGTTTGATTATGCCTAAAATTATACGCCTTCTACTACTAATGGGGTTATTGATTGCCGCCGTTATAGCCATTGAGGTGCAAGCGGCTGCGCCCAGCACTTATGTGCTTCACGTTAAAGGAACCATCAACCCTGTCCTGGTTGATTATATTGAGCGTGGCATTGACCAAGCTGAAGAAACTAATGCCACAGCTTGCATTATCCAACTGGACACGCCGGGCGGTTTAGATACTTCCATGCGTGACATTGTGCAAGAAATCGTTAGTGCTAGAGTCCCGGTAGTGGTATATGTCTCACCCTCAGGGGCTCGAGCTGCCTCAGCGGGTGTATTCATTACTATGGCTGCTCATGTTGCCGTCATGGCACCAAATACTGCCATTGGTGCTGCCCACCCGGTAGCGATAGGTGCCGAGGGTGAAGCCGCAATGTCAGAAGCTATGGAGGAGAAGGTAGTCAATGATGCTGCCGCTTACATTAGAAGCATTGCCGGGGCTCACGGGCGCAACATGGAGTGGGCAGAAAAAGCAGTTAGAGAAAGCGTTTCAGCTACAGAGCAGGAGGCTCTGGAACTCAATGTTATTGATATGGTTGCCCCTGACCTTAATGCCCTCATCTCTCAACTAGATGGTAGGCAGGTAACTATGCTCGATGGTAGTGTGGTTACCCTGCACACTCAAGGCGCCACAATTAATCATGTCAAGATGAACACCATTGAGGACTTCCTCTACACTATCGCTGACCCAAATATAGCCTATATACTATTGAGCCTGGCTATGCTCGGCATAATGGCTGAAATCTTTAACCCAGGCCTTATTTTCCCGGGTGTAGTTGGTGCCATCTGCCTGCTACTCGCCCTCTTTTCATTAGGAATGCTGCCGGTAAACTATGCCGGGATTCTGCTTATTGTTCTAGCCCTTGGTCTCTTTATCGGTGAGGTACTTACTACGACCTTTGGTTTATTTACTGCAGGAGGCATAGCTGCATTAGTTATTGGCTCCTTAATCCTATTTAAAGGGGGTCCATTGTTTCAAATAGACCCGTGGCTGATTGCCACAGTTGCAATCCTTGCTGCCGGTTTCTTCGCCTTCGCCCTTCAACGGGTAATCCGAGCCCACCGCCGTCAAGCATATACTGGCAGAGAAGAGCTGATAGGAAAAACAGCCACTGTCAAGGTAGCTCTGGAACCCGAGGGTACGGTTTTCTTTAAGGGCGAGCGCTGGACGGCACTATCAGAGAAAGGTCAGGTTGAACCCGGAGAGGAGGTGATTATAACCAAGGTCGATGGCTTACAACTATATGTAACTAAGAAAGAAAATAAGGAGGCGAACAAGTGAGTCCAATTGTTTTAGCCGCGCTCATACTTATTCCGAAATCTTGCTTCCTTGGAGGTCTTCATTGCCTCAAATAGACTCAAGCTGGTTTCAAATAGAGCCGTGGCTACTTGCCGTATTGATAATTGGTGTTATTGCTTTCCTTGCCGCCGCCATCTATTGGGGAATTCTGGCTCACCGCCGCCAGGTATCTGCCGGCAGGGAAGACCTGATTGGAAAGACTGCCGAGGTCATGGTAGCCCTGAAACCCAAAGGAGTAGTTTTCGTTGAGGGCGAACGCTGGACAGCAATATCGGAGAAAGGTCGGGCTGAACCCGGGGAGGAGGTGATTATAACCAAGGTTGATGGTTTAAAGCTATGGGTAACCAAAAAATAAAGGAGGTAAACAAATGAATCTAATTGGTATCGGTGTAATTGTCCTAATCGTGCTTATACTTATTCCTATGGCAGTCAAAATTGCTGCCGAATATGAGCGGGGGGTTG
>DAOWKM010000021.1 GCA_030643695.1 Dehalococcoidia bacterium
ATTTACCTGAGAAGCTCACCTTGTCACCATGAGTAAGATGACCACCATGAGATAAACTCATACCCATAACAGTATCACCGTAGTTAAGCAGGGCATAGTATGCTGCCATATTAGCCTGAGCCCCACTATGTGGCTGGACATTAGCATGCTCAGCATGGAACAGCTCTTTAGCCCGCTGGATAGCCAAGCCCTCCACTGTATCCATATTCTCACAGCCCCCGTAGTAGCGCTGTTGGGGATAACCCTCAGCATATTTGTTGGTCAGAAACGAGCCCTGAGCCTCAAGCACCGCTCCATTAGTGTAGTTCTCAGAGGCGATAAGGTTTATCGTTTCCCGTTGCCGCTTGGCTTCCATACTAAGGGCATGGCTGATTTCTGGGTCAACTTGGCTTAAAGAACTCATTTTGCTTTCATAAAGTCTACAACTACCCCCCTATACTGTCAACAACTGTTCATTCTCTTTAAGAGATTGTTTTTAACCTCACCTCCTTAATCCCCCTCATGATAGGAATATATATCCATATCATGGAGAGGGGGATAGGTTGTTAAACGCTCTTCTTTAATTGACTTAACATATTAGCCCTGCTATCATAATTAAAAGGTTGGTTAAACAGGGCTAAGATGTCAGCGCTGAGCGAGCTTTATGAGGAAATTGCACTCTGCCAGAAGTGTGGAATAGCTAAATATCGAACCAAGGTGGTGCCTGGTGAGGGGGCAGAGGACGCCGACATATTATTTATTGGTGAGGCACCAGGTTGGCATGAGGACCAGCAAGGACGCCCTTTTGTCGGTCCGGCAGGACTATACTTGGACGAATTGTTGGCATCTATCAATTTGAGGCGTGAGCAGGTCTATATTGCCAATGTGATTAAGTGTCGGCCAGTGGGAAATCGTGACCCCTTGCCTGAAGAAATACATAACTGCCGTAGGTGGCTGGAGCGTCAAATTGAGTTAATTCGGCCCAAGATGATTGTAACCCTGGGACGCTATTCTATGGCAATGTTCTTCCCCGGTAAGAGCATAAGCAAAATTCATGGCACTGCTCAGAAGCGGGATAATATCATCTATTATGCTATGTATCACCCGGCGGCGGCTCTTCACCAGCAAAGCTTGCGTCAGGCGATAGAGGCCGATATGCTCAAGATTCCATCACTCCTTGCCCAGGCAGAAAGTATGACCGAGGCTGAGAAACAACCGCAGCAATTAACTATGTTTGAGATGTAAAGTTATGACTAAGCCAAAATTAAAGATAATTCCTCTCGGCGGACTGAGCGAGATTGGTAAGAACATGATGGCGATGGAGTATGGAGATGACATCATCGTCATTGATGCCGGGCTTATGTTCCCCGGGGAAGAGATGTTAGGCATTGACCTGATAATTCCTGATATCAGCTACCTGCTGGAGAAACGGGAAAAAATAAGAGGCATAATTATTACCCATGGTCATGAAGACCACATTGGTGCTCTACCCTATATTCTGCCTCAGCTTAATGTCCCTGTTTATTCCACAAAGCTTACCCAGGGTCTTATCTCAGTCAAGCTTAAGGAGCAGAAGGCGCTCTCGGGAGCTAAGCTTAAGGTAGTGCCACCTGGTGGGAAGGTGGCATTGGGGGCATTTAAGGTTGAGTTCTTTCCTGTTTGCCATAGCATACCTGACTCAGTAGGTTTAATCATTCATACTCCTATTGGCACCGTTGTTCATAGTGGGGATTTTAAGCTTGACTATACCCCGGTCAGTGGTAAACCAACCGACCTGTCTCGGCTAGCTCAGCTAGGAGCACAAGGGGTTCTACTCCTTCTCTCCGACTCCACTTACGCTGAGCTACCCGGCTACACTCCATCAGAAAGAGTAGTTGGTGAAACTCTGGACCATATTATGGCTGATGCTCCAGGAAGGGTGATTGTAACTACCTTCTCCTCACTGGTGTCTCGTGTTCAACAGGTTATCGATTCAGCGGCTAAGTATCAGCGTCGTGTCTTTTTGGTTGGGCGTAGTATGAATGATACCATACATATGGCACTGGAGCTGGGCTATCTTAATGCTCCCGATGGGGTATTGGCTCGGCTTGATGAGCTTAAAGGTATGCCTCGTGATAAGGTTGTCTTTATCACCACCGGAAGCCAGGGGGAGCCCACCTCAGCCCTGGTTCGTATCGCCAACCGAGACCACCGCCAGGTTCATATCCTTCGTGGAGATACTATAATTATTTCAGCAACACCAATCCCGGGCAACGAGGCACTAATCAATAGAACCGTGGACGCCCTTTTTAAGCAGGGGGCTCAAGTGCTTTATGATAGGGTAGCACCGGTTCATGTCCATGGGCATGGCAGCCAGGAAGAGCTAAAGCTGCTGTTAAATTTAGTCAAGCCAAAATTCTTTATGCCGATTCATGGTGAATATCGCCACCTGAGCTTTCACGCTAGATTAGCCCATTCAGTAGGCATCCCGGAGAGTAATACCTTCGTGCTGGAGGATGGCGATATTCTCGAGCTCAGCCCGGAGGCAGGCAGGGTAATGGGTAAGGTTAGTTCAGGCAATGTGTATGTAGATGGTCTGAGTGTAGGCGACATCGGCAGAGTTGTTCTCCGTGATAGAAGGATGCTATCACGGGATGGAATGGTAGTGGTGATTATCGCCGTTAACCGGCAAACTGGTAAGCTGGTAGGACGACCTGATATTGTATCCCGGGGTTTTGTTGATACCAGAGAATCCAAGGATATGTTGGATGCCAGCCGTGACTTAATAGCCCGGACCCTTGACCATAGTGGTGGTCGTTCTGTTGAGTGGAGCTTTATCAATACTAAAGTTAGGGATGTGTTGAATAAATTCTACTACGAGCAGACCAAGCGCCGACCGATGATTCTTCCGTTTATGGTGAAGGTGTAGCCTCAAAGTATGCTGCCGCATTGAGGGGTTATATGGGTAAGAGGAAAGCTAGCGCCAGAAGTAAATCCGGGGGAAAGCTGAAGGGGAGGTCGAAGTCAAGCCCTCTGTTTAGTTTTGTAGTCTGGCGACTAATACCGCTGGCTCTCATTATAGCACTGCTATACTGGCAGTGGTCTAATCTGACTTCATGGGTTAGTGGTATTGCTGATAATACCTTTAAGCTATTTGGTTGGGGGCTGGTCTTCTTACTCATCGCTATTGTAATCCTGGTCAGCCTATTATGGCGGCGGAAACTGTCCTCTCTTGTTCATCATTGGAATCAATGGCTGGGTGGTATTGCCTTTATCCTGGCTATCTGGGGGATACTAGCCTTTTCCCCGGGAGAGGGTGTTCTAAAGGGGTTTACTCTGGGGGGCAATATTGGATTGGGTATCATTGGCTACCCCGATTTTGGTGGCGTTCTTCGGCTCCTGGGGTTAGTCCTTATTGGTATTATTTTAGTGGCTCCTGGGGCTTGCTTCCGCCTGGCGGCGAATTTTACCTCCTGGCTGAGTAAGCAGTTTAGACGACGACCAGCTCCTAAACCGACTATTGAACAACCTGAGCTCCCTCCTCGCCAGGTGACTTATGCTAGACCTACGACTACTGAGAAAATAACACCACCGGTGATGGTGCCCCCTGAACTGCCGAGGAAAGAACTGGAAACTGAAGCGGCCACTACCCTTACCCCTACTCAGGCTCAGCAGGAATTGCGGCAAGTAGCTCAGGAGGTATGGAAGAAATACGGTGAATCACCGTCATTAATTACTGTTGATGGCTGGAAGTTGCCACCTATTGATATTCTGGATAGGTCTGCTGAGGTTGAGTTTGGGCAAGCTGACAATATGCAGAGAGCCCAGCTTATTGAGGAGGCTCTAGCCAGTTATGGCGTTGAGGCTAAGGTGGTGCAGATAAACGCTGGACCAACCGTTACCCAGTTTGGTGTAGAACCAGGCTGGGATAGGAAGATAAAGGAGGTAAGGGAAAGGGATAAAGACGGTAATGTCAAGATAAAGCGGGAGGAGGTATCTAGGACAAGGGTTAAGGTGGAGAGAATTACCTCATTAGCTAATGACCTGGCTCTTGCCTTAGCTGCGCCCAGTATCAGGATTGAAGCCCCGGTGCCGGGCAAATCTATAGTTGGTATTGAAGTGCCTAATACTGTTTCAGCTTTGGTTAGTTTGCGCGGGGTAATAGAGACCAGCTCTTTCCAGAAAGTAGAAGCCAAATCCAAGCTAGCTTTAGCCTTAGGCCAAGGTGCCGGTGGTGAGGCGCTAGCTGGTGACCTGTCCAGAATGCCTCACTTGCTTATCGCTGGAGCTACAGGAAGTGGCAAGACCG
>DAOWKM010000029.1 GCA_030643695.1 Dehalococcoidia bacterium
ATGGGACGCTGGTTAATACTGCCCTGCGAGAGTGTGCTGAGGAAATAGGCTTGATGGCTGATGATGTTGAGGTATTAGGGGAGCTGGATGATATCATTACCACCTCAAACTATATTATCTCGCCCTTTGTTGGTTTTATTCCCTGGCCATATCAATTCAGGGTGGATGGGGAGGAGGCTGAGGAGATAATTGAAGTCCCTGTCTCGGCTCTTCTGGATAAAAGCAGCCGGCGTCAGGGGTCTGAAATTATCGGCGGTGAAACCGTTACCTCATATTTTTATCCCTATCAAGGGAGGGTAATCTGGGGAGCCACTGCCAGGATATTGCACCAGTTTCTGGATATCTTGGCTCAGGTGGTAAGCGAGTAAAATACTGAAGCCTTGAGGCAAAAAGAGCCTCAAGCTATACTATATGTCCTGAAGTCTGGCAAATAATGAAAGTGATAAGTTATGGGTGAAAAAGTGAAGCAATCTTGGCCGAAAAGAGGGGTTTGGCTAGGTGTTTTGGCAATAGTGGTTACTACTGCCCTCTGTGTTGCCGCTGTTTACTATAAAGACGCTATAATGGGCATAACCCATATGCCTGGTTATAGCCTTCTGGGTGTGTTCGTTGTTGCCTTTATTGCCGGAAGTATTATGTGCATCATAATGTTGCCCGTCCCTTATATTCTTCTGGTGTTCGCTATGCCCGGTGTGTTAGCCCCTCACTGGGGGATATTAGCCCCGGTATGGGTGGGAATAATCTCAGCATTAGGGGCTAGTTTAGGTCAATTACTCACCTTTATGATTGGCTACGGGGGCAGAAATTTATATCAGAAGTTTACTTTTGATACCGAGAATAGGTTCTATGTCAGAATTATGGATTGGGCACAACAGCATGGTTCCTGGGCGGTCTTTGTTATGTCGGCTATATTCAATCCCATCCACTTACCGTTCACTATTGCTATGGCGGCAGTCCGTTTTCCCCCGCTGAAATTTTTCCTTTTCTGCCTGCTGGGCAACATAGTCAAGAGCTCATTTATCGCCTTTTGTGGCTATTTCGGATTAGTTTCCTTGTTCCGTTTCCTGGGGGCGTGAAGGAGAACGGGATATATGCTTCAGCCTGTTTTGTTGATAGTGTTAGGGGTATTCCTCTGTATAGGCGGCTGGCAGTTCGTTGTCTGGCAAGGTGAGACGAGGGATAAAAACAGGAAATACCGAGCAGCTAGTGCCTGTGCCTTGGAGAAGGGTAAGCCATTACTTATAGCTGGTGGACCATGGGGCACTAAGCGAATTCGTTACTGGCTAAAGATGCCGGCACATGGTAATGGTGATGTTTGTCTTGATATTGACCGTCGTGCCATTGGGAACCACCCCTGTGGAGTAGTTGCCGATGTTACTCACATCCCGTTCTCAAATAAAAGCTTTAGCGCTGCTTTCGCTAGCCACTTGCTGGAACACTTACCCGATGTTGATGGTGCTGAACAGGCTTTAGCTGAGCTTAGCCGGGTGGCGGAAGCTGTTTTTATTGTCTCTCCCTCTAGGC
Source organism: Dehalococcoidia bacterium (assembly GCA_030643695.1). Taxonomy (GTDB): domain Bacteria; phylum Chloroflexota; class Dehalococcoidia; order Dehalococcoidales; family DAOWKM01; genus DAOWKM01. The sequence goes on from DAOWKM010000029.1 coordinate 1,525, forward strand.
AATCTATCGCTGCCTGGATTAAACGAGACCACCATCTCTGGGTTTGGCAAGATGGCAAATCAATCTACCTTGAGCAGAGGGGCAAAACAAGTGGTAAAATTAAGGAAAGGGTCATAGTTGAATAAATCAGGAGTTCCTTGGCATAAATTGTGGTTTAGAGGGAGGTTATTATAAGGCAGGAGAGATTTACTGAGCAGGCGCAGGAGGCATTAGCCTTATCCCAGGAGCTGGTTCGTCAATATCACCACAGTCAGTGGGATGTGGAGCATATTCTACTGGCACTGCTCCAGCAGGAGAAGGGGCTGGTGGGTGACATCTTAAACGAGCTGGGTGTTGATGTTGAGGCAGTGAAGCAGCAGGTAGTAGTCGCTTTGGAGAAATCGCCTCATGTTGCCTATGAGACGGGGCAAATTTATGCCACACCACGTATTGCCCGACTACTGGAGGCAGCCGTGGCTGAGGCTGACCGACTTAAGGATGAGTTTGTTGGCACTGAACACCTGCTAATTGCCATTGCTGGGGAGGAGAGGGGTGAGGCGGCTGATATTCTGCACCGCTTTGGCATTGACCAGGAGAAAGTATATCGCGCTCTTCAGGCTATTCGGGGTGGGCATCGGGTTACTGATGCCAGGGCAGAGAGTAAATATCGCTCCCTGGAGAAGTATTCTCGGGACCTGACTGATTTAGCCCGTCAGGGCAGACTGGACCCGGTTATCGGGCGGGATGATGAAATAAAACGGGTGATGCAGATACTTACCCGGCGTACCAAGAATAATCCGGTAATTGTCGGTGATGCTGGGGTAGGCAAAACGGCTATCGCTGAGGGATTGGCACAGAAGATTGTGGCTGATGATGTTCCCGATTCGCTTAAAGGGCGTAAGGTAGTGGCTCTAGATATGGGAGCACTGGTGGCCGGGAGTAAGTTCCGTGGTGAGTTTGAGGAGCGACTTAAGGCGGTGATGGATGAAGTTCGTCAGGCACAGGGTGAAGTAATACTATTCATTGATGAGATTCACACTGTAGTTGGTGCTGGGGCAGCTGAGGGGGCTATTGATGCCAGTAATATGCTCAAGCCAGCACTAGCCCATGGAGAATTGCAGTGTGTCGGTGCCACCACTCTGGATGAGTATCGTAAATTCATTGAAAAGGATAAGGCGCTAGAGCGGCGACTTCAACCAGTGTTCATCGGTGAGCCTAATGTTGAGGCTACTGTTGAGATACTGCGTGGGCTCCGCCCAAGGTATGAGGCTCACCATAAGATTAAAATCAGTGACCAGGCCTTAGAGGCAGCGGCTAGATTGAGTCAACGCTATATTTCCGACCGGTTTTTGCCCGATAAGGCAATTGACCTTATTGATGAGGCCGCCAGCAAACTGCGTATTGATACGGAGAGTGCACCACCAGAGGTGAAAGCCTTAGACAAACAAGTTAATCAATTAAAAGACAAGGAGGATGCTGCCTCACAACGGCAGGATTATGAGCACGCCGCTCAACTTAAAGCTGAGAGGTTGCGTCTTGAAGAAGAGTATAACCAAGCCAAGAGCAATTGGCTTCAGCAAGAGAAGATTAACGGG
>DAOWKM010000072.1 GCA_030643695.1 Dehalococcoidia bacterium
AATAAAGTTAAGAGATTTTAGGTGACCTATCCCCCTCTCATTCAAATGAGCTTTGTATCATAACTGCCTACTGTATTAAAAGTCGGGCAGTTGTATCAAAAGTATGTCTGCTATTTTCTAATGTAGGGAGCGAGTATCATGAGGGTAAGTCCTGCAAGGAACGTAAATAAAATCGCCCAAGTATCGGCTTTTATTGCGAGAAGTGCTAAAGAACCAATCACACCAGCAAAACCGAAATTATATACCCATTGAATATCTGCCCTTCTTTGTGCCCTTGTGAGTAGTGCCTTTATCTCAGATAATTCTTTTAAGACCTTATCATCTTGAGCCATTATTGATAACCTCCTTTCCGTTTCGTTTGGCTTTACCTTAGAACTGCCACTTGCCCCAAAAGGATATAAATATGATTGCTATGACTCTACTTATGTGTTTCATGCCCGAATAATTTCCTGACTAAATGCCAGAGTAACCCTATAGGCAACACAAGTAAGATATACAAACCATACAATACATGAATAGGATTGAAATCGAACGTTCGGTCTTCAGGTCTTACTTTGCACTTCTGCAATATCGCTCTAATTCTCTCTTTTTCTTCATCACTAACCCAATTGTCATTTAATTTGTTGCGCAGTTTTTTAATCTCAATTTCAGGTAAGAATAATTCATCTCTCACAGTTCCACCCCCAATTCAGACTGTGGCATTGAAGATTGACCCGTGTTTTAGTGTTAGAACTCTACTCTGTTACCTGGCTTTTGTCAATGGCTTAAGTCGGCTAAGAGGGCGTCTAAGAGGGGCGTTAGCCCCTCTTTTTAGTATCCTCCCCCCTCATGATAGGAATATATATCCATATCATGGAGAGGGGGACTTAAGGGGGTGAGGTAGACAATATACTATTCTTCTTGGGCATGGATTATAAGGGAAAGTTTGAAGGGGCTCCGCCCCTTCAAAAACCATAAGTCCCCTTCCCCTTGATAAGGGGAAGGGGATAAAGGGGATAGGGTTAATATTAATAAAAGCCTCTATTCTTTTTAGCCTTGATAGGGTAAAATCTGGATAGAAGCCAAAGAAAAATCTGAAAAATTAAGGAGGGGATGGAAAAATGAACTGTTGGATACTTCAATGCAATCCTAATAAGTGGTGTTGGTTTGATGCAGTGAGAGATTATGGCAATAAGCCAGATACCTGGGGGATTAGCCAATATGTTAATGAAGTTAAGCTAAGCGATACAGCCTTTGTTTGGTTATCAAATGAGTATGAACCTAAAACCCAGATGATTTACAACCCACAGATAAAGAGGTTTGAGAAGTTGCTAGATAAGCATGAACGAACTAGTAAGGTAATAAGACCTCGTGGAATTTATGCAATGGCTAAGATAACAGGGGTGCCTGACGAGCAACGGAAGCGCTTTGATTGGGAATATCAATACCGGGTAGATAAGGAGGAGATGGAGCGTCTTAGTTCATTACCTAGATTAGAGCTAAAATATACCAAATTTTTGATTGATACACCCTTAGTGGTAGATGACCTAAAAGCTGCAAATCTAAATGGCTTGCTCATTTTGCGGATGCCTCACGAAGGTATATATAACCTTACACCGCAAGAATGTGAGATTATTAAGAGCCTAATAGGAAATCGTTAAAGGAATTAAACTTTTGAGAATTCTGGCTATCATAGCTAAGTGGCTGTTTATTCTCTGTCTGCCTGTCCTGCTGCTGTCGGCGAGCATTGGCTGGGCAGCCAATAGCCTCTGGCTGTATAAGTATGGTGTTCAGGAATATGATGTCAGTCAGACCTTATCTGATTATGGACTGGAGCTATCTGATTCAGAGCTAGAGGGGATATACGCTGGGCTAATCAGCTATTTTAACTCCGATGAGGAGTATATCAGCCTTACCGTGGTCAAGGATGGCAAACCAGTTAACCTGTTTACTCCTGAGGAGGTTATCCACTTCAGGGATGTCAAGGGATTAATCTGGCTAGATTACCGGATTTTATTGGGGACATTGGTTTATACCCTGGGCTATGCCGGGGTTAGTCTCTTGTGGCGGAGGAGGAGATATTGGCGGCAGTTAGCCTGGGGAGTAGTTGCTGGGAGTAGCATTACCTTGGTGGTGATGCTGGGTCTGGGATTATTAGATACACTCGTTGGTTTTCATCAGCTGTTTTACCAGTTTCATCTCCTGTTCTTCAGCAATGAATTCTGGTCAGCCGAAGGTTATATGCTCCTGCTCTTTCCTGAGGACTTTTTCTCGGTTGCTGCTATATTCTGCGCTGGCATAACTGCTGGTCTGGCTATAGTTTTGGGTGGGGTGAGTGGGGTATACTTAAAGAGGAAAAGGCAAACCGTCTAAAGGGGCTATATTTATGAAAGCAAAAAGGGAATTTGGAGAGGCGAAAGCCAGGGGAGTGATACTGGCTATATGCCCAGTATGCAAGGGGGCAGGAATAGTAACAAAGGAACTCCCCTTTCGGGCTAACCCCAAGGCACCGGCAACTCGTGCTGACCGACTGGGCTTTAAAACCTGCCCGAGATGTAACGGCAGCGGCCGAGTTAGTACGGGATAGGCATTATCAAGTTTTAACTCTGGTTTTGGGTGGGGTGAGTGGGGGGTATCTGCTATTTAGCAGAAGAAGGTTAAGTCCTGGGTGCCTATCTAACATATTTACGATAGAAAAGCAAGGCGAGTAATATAGCAATCGGGTAAGATGCCAGTGTTTCAACAATTGTGACTTCTGTTGGAACCACGAATAGAATCAGTCTTGCTAAAGCTTCATCAAGTGTAATCGATTCGAATATAGCAAACTGACAAAACAAGATTAATACTTTGATGAAAAACAGAATTAAGAGAAATACAGCGATAAATCTTCCAATTTTCTTTAACATACTATTTACTGTCCTATTTCAAGATATGAAGCTAACCTCATCTGCTTTCCCCCAAGCTGAATTTGCACTACAATCTTATCAACCTGTTTAACCTATTCATCGCCTCCTTCTTCTCTCTCAAGCCCAGTTTAGTCTTGTTTATGGCTTTGCTCAATAGCTCAATTGACTGGTCATAGGTTTTTCGGTCAACAGGGTAGGGATAGCCGTCCTTGCCACCGTGGGCGAAGCTGTAACGGGCGGGGTCTTGGTAGCTGGGGGCTACCCCATAGACTAACTCAGAAATCAGGCTCAGGGCACGAATGGTCTTGGGACCGACCCCTTGTAGTCCCAGTAGCTGCTCAAAGTCGTTTGGCTGGCGGTCATAGGTGCTTAACAGAATCTTACTCAGACTATCAGGATGGAGGTCACCGGTGCTTAGGTAGTGATGTGAAGGCAGGTCTAAAGTTTTTAATCTTTTTAGTTCAGCTAAGACACTCTGCGGCTTTTCATTGGTGGCGATACCAGTGATAGTGGTTCGGGCTGAGGCACTTTCGCTGGCAATCAGGTTTAGTGCCTGTCCCCTTGTTTCAGATAGAATGGCGGAATGGGGCTCGTTGACAAAGTCGGTTACTTTTTCACCCAGCCAGTGATAGCGGCGGGCATAGCGGGTAGCTTCGTTCATACCCTGCTGAATAACTATCCACGAACCGCTGAGGGTGAACAGGAAGGCATGATGGTAAAGCTGGTAGCCGTCCTGAATGGCAGAGCTATCTACCTTGGCTGACATTCGGCTGGCATATACCAGTGGCGCCGGGTTTACCGAGACCGAGTTTCCCCAGCGTTCTATTTCAAGTGGAGTTTGCCGTGAAGCCCTACCCTTACCGCCAGCAATAAACAAAAGCCCAGGTCTCTCTCCAGCCCCTTTATTCCTTCTTTGAGAGCACCACACAGGGTAGTGGTAACACCACTTGAGTGCCAGTCATAGCCCAAGATGCAGCCGAAAGCCTGAAACCAGTAGGGGTGTGATAGCCGCCTTAGCATCTCTTCAGCGCCAAAGTCAGCCACAATGGCAATAGTAATCTCCCGAGCCAGCCGAACCATGCGGTCAAATAGCCAGGGTGGCACCTTACCATAGTGGAGGGGTAGGTTAGCCATACCGGTTCGTCTAGGGATAATAGAGGCTGACATACCTCACCCCAATCAGAGATTGCAGGTATCGCAGCTGGTGGCACTACAGCCAGCACAGGGGTTACTGGCTGAGGGAACAGTCAGACCAAAATCATTCTCCGAGCGGGAAACAAAAGTGGAGAATATCCGTTCAGCACCATTATGGCACTGAGGGCAGGAAGCCCCCTCTTTAGACTGGCTTAATGAGCGCAATAACTCAAACTTTAAACCACAAGCAGGACAAGTATATTCATAAATCGGCATTTTCTATAATTATTTTAATCATTTTTAGGGTAGAAGTCAAACCTACCCTTTGACCAAGTAGTGGCTGGATAGTATACTACCGGTGTTTGGCTTACGATGGAGATTTAGCATGAATACAGAGCAGCTAGCTGACAGGCTAGCCTTATGGATAAGGGATAAGGTATTGGTTGCCGGGTGTAAGGGGGTGGTGGTAGGCATGAGTGGCGGGCTTGACTCCTCGGTATTAGCGGTATTATGCTGTCGTGCTTTTCCGCAGGGTACACTGGGGGTGCTTATGCCTTGCTACAATAGCCGGGAGGATATGGAGCATGCCCTGATTGTGGCTGGTCAGTTCTCCATTCTTACTAAAACAGTAGTCCTTGATGCCGTTTTTGATACCCTGCTCCAGGCATTACCTGGTGATAGGGTGGAGCCTGGTGCCAACCAGCTAGCTGAAGCCAACCTCAAGGTTAGGTTAAGGATGCTCACCCTTTACTACTTTGCCAACCAGCTTAAGTATATGGTGGCTGGGTCAGGTAATAGGAGCGAGCTTTCGGTGGGCTACTTTACCAAGTATGGGGATGGTGGGGTAGATATTCTGCCATTAGGCAATCTGGTCAAAGGACAGGTAAGGGAACTGGCTGGCTTCCTGGGCATTCCTCAGCAAATTATAGAAAAGCCCCCCTCAGCTGGTTTGTGGGAGGGGCAAACCGATGAAGGTGAGCTGGGACTCAGCTATGAGGAACTTGACTGCTATTTGATTACCGGTCAAGCCTCAACTGAACTGAGGGAAAAGATTGAGTCTATGATAGCGGCTAGTAGCCATAAGCGCTTGCCACCTCCAGTGGCTGGCTTTCAAGATTAGCCAAAAACTAATCACATCCCCTTGTTTTGATAGAGTGTTTGTGTTATGATGCAGGTAAGGCGAAGATGACCACAGAGAGAGAGAAGGCGCTGGGGTTAGCTATTGACCAGATTGAAAAGCGATTTGGTAAAGGCTCAATCATGAAGCTGGGGGAATCGCCAGCTATGTCATCAGTAGAAGCTATTCCCAGTGGCTCACTGGCGCTGGATATTGCTCTAGGTGTGGGGGGTATTCCCAGGGGACGAATTACAGAAATATTTGGTCCCGAGGCATCAGGGAAGACTACCTTAGGTCAGCATATAATTGCTGAAGCGCAAAAACGAGGAGGTATGGCTGCCTATATTGATGTGGAGCATGCCCTAGACCCTACCTATGCTGCCGATTGCGGTGTTAACGTTGACGAGTTGCTTATCTCTCAGCCTGATACTGGGGAGCAGGCTCTGGAGATTACTGAGGCACTGGTCAGGAGTGGGGCTATTGATGTAATCGTAATTGACAGCGTAGCTGCTTTAGTACCTCAGGCTGAAATTGAGGGGGAAATGGGAGATGTTCATGTTGGCTTGCAGGCTCGCCTAATGTCGCAAGCATTGAGAAAGCTAGCTGCCGCTATCGGTAGGTCAGGGACATCGGTAGTATTCATCAACCAGCTACGGGAAAAGGTTGGCATCATCTTTGGTAATCCTGAGGTGACACCTGGCGGCAGGGCGTTGAAATTCTATAGTTCAATAAGGATAGACCTGAGGCGAGTTGAAACAATCAAGCGGGGGAATGAGGCTATAGGTAGCCAAATTAGGGCTAGGGTAGTCAAAAATAAGGTTGCCCCTCCCTTCAAAACTGCTATGTTTGACATTATGTTTGACCATGGGATAAGCAGTGAGGGCAATCTTGTTGACCTAGGTGCGGAGCTAGGGCTGGTGAAGAAGGTAGGCACCTTTTTCTCCTATGGTGATGTTCGTCTGGGGCAAGGTAGGGAGAATGCCAAGCAATACTTGAGTCAGAATCCTGAGCTTGCCGGTGAGATTGAGCAGCAAATTAGAGCCTCAGCTACACCCGTGACCTTTTAATGAGTGACTAATGTTGCTTTAAGCAGATAGGTAATAGTTAGTAAGGTTAGATAAGGCTGAGGCTGATGCTTTAGCCTTATGTTATTAAAGGGGGTATGACAAGTTAGTGGGGAGGATTACTGCTATCCGTGATGGGAGGGGTCGGGGAAGGCGGGTAAATGTATTCTTAGACGGCAAGTTTGCCTTTAGCTTGGAGGCTGAACTAGCCGTAAAAGAAAGCTTACAGGTGGGACAAGAGCTATTCACCAGTCAGATTGGAGCACTGGCTAGGTTTGACCACTTCCACCGTTGTCTTAATGCTGCTGCTCACTACCTTGGCTATCGACCTCGCAGTGAGTCTGAACTAAGGGAGAGACTCCACCGTCGTGGTTTTGATGGTGATAGTGTAGAGGCAGTAATAGCCAGGCTAAAGGAGCAGGGGTTGGTGGATGATATGGCTTTTGCTCAATTCTGGAGGGATAACCGGGAATCATTTAGCCCGCGTAGCCAGTGGCTAACTAGATTAGAGCTGAGGCAAAAGGGGGTAGCTGGTGACATTATAGACCAAGTGGTTGATGCTATTGATGATGACGATAGTGCCTATCGGGCGGCCCGGAATAAAGCCCGTAGTTTACTCCAGTGCGACTATCAGACCTTCCGTCACCGGTTAGGTGACTATCTCAAGCGGCGCGGCTTTAGCTACGGGGTGATAAATCATGTTGTGGAACGGATGTGGCAGGAACAGGGGAATGGGTCTAGGCCACTAAACCAGCAGAATGAGTAGTATTAGCTATCTATAGTCTACCCCTATATCGGGAAAGTTGCATAATAAAGGGGGGTTAACAATGGGAATAGATATAGTTCTCGCTATTTTCTTTAGTTTTGTCATAGGTGTTGTCTTTGGTGGTATGGGTGCCTTTCTTTTCCGGCGAACGATGATTGGTCGGCAAATACGAATTGCTGAGAGGAAAGCAGCTAGGATGGTGGCTGAAGCCAGACTTGAGTCCAAGGATATACTTCATCAGGCAAAGGATGAGGCAGGAAAGATTAGTTCAGCCACCGAAGCAGAGTATCGGGAACGGCGCTCTGAACTACAGCGTCAGGAGAGCCGTCTGTTTCAAAAGGCCGAAGCCCTGGAGCACAAGTTAGACGGGGTGGAGCATCGGGAGCGCAGTCTGGCTGATAGGGAAAAGGAGGTAGAGTCTGTCCGCACCCGCCTTGAGGAGCTTAGAGGCAGGCAGTTAAAGCAACTAGAGCTGATTTCGGGCTTGTCCAGTGCCGAGGCAAAGCAGATGCTGGTTGAGAGTATGGAGGTTGAGATGCAGGAGGAAGCCTCTCGGCGCCTTCGGGAGTGGGAAGCTAGGTTAAAGGAAGAAGCTGATGAGAAAGCCAGGGAGATTTTGTCTCAGACTATCCAGCGCTGCGCCTCTGAGGTGGTATCTGAGACCACAGTGGCTGTTGTTCCCTTACCCAGCGATGAGATGAAGGGTCGGCTTATCGGGCGAGAGGGTCGTAATATTAGAGCTTTAGAGCAGGCTACTGGTGTTGACCTAATTGTTGATGATACCCCTGAGGCGGTAATTCTGTCTAGTTTTGACCCGGTGCGACGAGAGGTGGCTCGTCTAGCCTTAACCAAGCTTATCCTTGATGGTCGTATCCATCCCGCCCGCATTGAAGAGATAGTAGCCAAAACTAAGGAAGAAGTGGATGCTACTATTTATAGTGCTGGGGAGCAGGCAGCATATCAGGCAGGGGTGCATGGATTACGCCCTGAGTTAGTTAGACTGCTTGGGCGTCTTAAGTATCGCACTAGTTATGGTCAGAACGTATTAGGGCATAGTGTTGAGGTTGCCCATCTAGCTGGTATGATTGCTTCTGAACTGGGAGCCAATGTTGCTACAGCTAAGAAAGCAGGACTGCTTCACGATATTGGTAAGGGGGTAGACCAGGAGGTAGAAGGCACCCACGCTGCTATCGGGGCTGACCTGGTTAAGCAATGGGATAAATCCCCGGAGGTAGTTCAGGGTGTCGCTGAGCACCACGGGGAGACTGGCACTACTAGCATGTGGGGCTATATCATCTCAGCAGCTGATGCTATCAGTAGCGCCAGGCCAGGGGCAAGGCGTGAGTCATTGGAGGGTTACCTCAAGCGGCTAAAGGCATTGGAGGATATAGCTAATGGCTTCAAGGGGGTGGAGAAGTCCTTTGCTATTCAAGCCGGTCGTGAAATCCGTATTCTAGTCAAGCCAGAGGCGATTGATGATTTGGGAGCAATGAGACTGGCTCGAGATATCGTTAAGAAAATAGAGGAAGGACTGGAGTATCCCGGTCAAATAAAGGTTACTGTGCTCAGGGAAACAAGAGCTGTAGACTATGCTAGATAGGGGGGCTAGTGTTAATATTAGCCGTTGGTGATGTAATTGGTCGGCCGGGTAGGCAGGCACTAAAGGAGCTTTTGCCACCCCTGCGACAGCAATACGGGATTGACCTAGTTATGGTTAATGCTGAGAATGCTGCTGGGGGTTTAGGTTTAACCCCGGCTACCGCTGAGGAACTACTCAATGCGGGGGCTGATGTATTGACCTCGGGTAATCATATATGGGCTCAAAGGGAGATTATTCCATACCTTAGTGGTGAAATGCCTATCCTTCGCCCGTTAAATTATCCCCCTAGCGTACCGGGTAGGGGTTACATTGTCGGTAGCCAGGCGGTGGTGGTTAATTTGATAGGGAGAACCTTTATGAGTAATTTTGATTGCCCGTTTAGAGCTATGGATGAATTACTGGCTGAGCTTAAGCCCAAGCCCCCAGTTATTATTGTTGATTTTCACGCCGAGGCAACATCGGAGAAGATGGCGATGGGGCGATACCTGGATGGCCGAGTCAGCGCTGTGCTCGGCACCCATACTCATGTGGGGACTATTGATGCCCAATTACTTCCTCAGGGTACTGCCTATGTCACTGATATTGGCATGACGGGACCGGTTGATTCAATTATAGGTGATGATACTGAGGCAGTGCTCTATCGTTTTCTAACCATAATACCCCGTCGCTTATCGGTAGGGAAGGGTAAAACAGTGTTTAACGCAGTCCTGGTTAGAGTAGATGACGACAGTGGTCGGGCAATAAGCATTGACCGAATCTGTCAGGAGGTGGAGTAGGGTGGCTGGGGTAGACCTCCATATCCACTCCACTGCCTCTGATGGCCGACTCAGTCCGGTAGAGATTGTCCGTAAAGCCGGGGAAAAGGGGCTAATCGTTATTGCTCTGGCTGACCATGATACGGTAAACGGGATTGCTTCAGCTCAGGCAGCGGCTGAAGCCTTCCCTTGGCTGAGAGTTATCCCCTGTGTGGAAATTAGCACCGATGTCCCCGGGGGTGAGGTTCATATTCTGGGCTACTTTATAGATTATACTGCCCCTGAGCTAAAAGCCAGCCTGGAGAGGATGCGGGATTCTCGGCGGGGGCGGGCTCAAGGGATGATTACTAAATTGGCTAATTTGGGCATTCATATTGAGTGGCAGCGAGTCCAGGAGATAGCCGGCAGTGGCACTGTGGGGCGTCCTCACCTCGCTCAGGCTATGTTGGAGAAGGGTTATATCGCCTCAATCAAGGAGGCATTTACTAAATATATAAGTCGGGATGGACCGGCCTATGTTGAGCGGGAGAAGACAACTCCGCAGGAGGCGGTAAAACTGATATTGCGGGCTAACGGACTACCAGTGCTGGCACACCCGTTAACTGTTAACGACCCTGAAGCGATGGTTGTTGAGCTAAGGGCAGCAGGGCTGGTAGGTATTGAAGCCTACTACGATAGCTATACTGCTGATGAAATCAACGGGTTAGTTAGCCTAGCTAATAAGTATAATCTTATTGCCACTGGTGGCAGTGATTACCATGGTCTGGATGCTGACATTGAGACTGTGATTGGTGGTGTAGATGTGCCTATGGAAGCAGTAGAGCGGCTTATGGCTCTGGCAAAATAGTCAGTGCTGAAGAAAGAGAACTTATGGCTATTGAGTTTGTATTATTAGTGCTGGGTGCCTACCTTTTGGGTTCGGTGCCAGCTGCCTATTTAGTTACCAAGTGGTCTCGGGGAATAGACATTAGACAATACGGCAGTGGCAATGTTGGCGCGGCAAATGTAGTAACTGTTGCTTCCAAACGGTGGGCGGTTCCGGTAATTATTTTTGATTTAGGTAAGGGGATGGTGATGGTTTGGGTAGCTCAACTGGTGGGACTGGGTATTGCTCAGCAGGTGGCAGTGGGCTTGGCGGCAATTATTGGCCATAACTGGCCCGTTTTTCTCCACTTTAATGGTGGTAGGGGGGGTCTAACTCTTACTGGCGTCGCCCTTATTTTAGCACCAAAGCTGACGCTGATATTACTACTCTTTGTTTTCCTTTCCACTATATTCAGGCAGATGGCTTTGGGGGTGGTGGTGGCGGTGGCAGCCTTGCCCATATTGAGCTGGTTTCTTAGTCAGCCATTGGGCATTAAAGAGCCGCTACCAGTTAGTCTGGGTTTCTTGGCTATATTTCTAATTACGGTGCTCAGACGATTAACAGCTCCACGAACTTCAGTTACTGCCTCGGTAAGTCCAAGGCAGCTGTTAGTTAACCGTCTATTTTTTGACCGGGACATAAGGGATAGAGAGGCCTGGATGCATCGTGCCCCTGAACAACAAGAGAAGCAGAAGAAAGGTTAATTATAATGCGATGAAATGTGCTTATCACCCTGATGTTGAAACTAACCTGAGGTGCGGTAAGTGCGGTAAGCCAATATGCCCTAAGTGCCTGGTGCAGACGCCAGTGGGAGCCAGATGCCCAGATTGCGCCCGACTTTATAAGCTACCTACCTATCGGGTTTCTACTAAATACTACCTGAGGGCGATGGGGACAGGGTTAGGTATGGCTATTGCTGGTGGCCTTGCCTGGGCGGCGGTAACGGGTTTGGTGTCTTTCCTTTACCTCAACCTCCTTTTGGCTCCTGGCATTGGTTATGCTATTGGGCAAGTAGTCAGCCTTTCGGTTAACCGCAAACGCAGCACGGGATTAGCCGTTGTTGCTGGCATTGCCGTAGTGATAAGCTACTTGGTTAGTATCCTTTGCCCTTGGGGATTTCCTTTTAGGCTTCTTGACCTATTAGCCCTGGCTCTGGGTATTTTTGTAGCTACTATCTACTTACGCTAAAACAAGTTTTACACTGAGAAGGAGACAAGGTGATGGTTCCCCAACGGGAAATATTCTGGAATATTCTATATGGCGACTTAATACTTTACCCGTTAGCCGTTATTGTAGTTGGCATCTTTATCTATGCCATATACCGCCGCTATAAATTATGGCGATTAGGCACGCCAGATAACAGGTTTGCCCACCTGGATAGGAGACTATGGGCATTTATAGTTACCGGGGTTGTTGATGGTGTATTGCACCGGAGATTCTTTGGTGTCGGCGATAACCTAGGACATAGGTCCTTTTCCATCAAAGATTTTCTACCCAAGGAGCTTTACCCCGGAGTAATGCACTTCCTCATCTTTGTGGGCTGTATTGTATTGCTTCTAGGCGCATTTGTAGACTTTATTAGTCATTATCTCTTCCACTTTATGCACGGTGGTTTCTACCTGGGCTACTCAGTGGTTGTTGATGCCTTTGGCATACTGGTTCTAGTCGGGGCAACCCTGGCTATTGTCAGGCGCTATGTTCAAAAACCAGATAGACTGGATAGTACTAATGAGGACTTGATTGCCCTCATCCTAATCGGTGTGGTGGTATTTACCGGCTTTATTGTTGAGGGATTTCGTATTGCGGCTACCGAGCTAAAGACAACCCCTAGTTGGGCACTATGGTCTCCTGGTGGCTTTATCCTGGCTCGGGCTTTTAGCGGTTTAGGTGAACAGACACTGCTGCTGTGGCACCGGATTACTTGGTGGGCGCACATGGTTATTGCCCTGGGGGCGATTACTTATGTTTCTCTCTACTGGAATAAATTATGGCATATAATTGTTTCCCCGTTGAATGTATTCTTCAGGTCTCTGGAGCCCAGGGGAGCCCTGGTGCCCATCGACTTGGAGACCGCCGAGAGCTTTGGTGCTGCCAAGATTGAAGACTTTACCTGGAAGCAATTGATGGATTTGGATGCCTGCACTCGCTGTGGTCGGTGTCAGGATATCTGCCCGGCTTATTCCAGCGGAAAGCCATTGAGCCCGAAGAAGATTACCCAGGACCTTAGAGGTAGTTTGCTGGAGCGGACACGCAATCCCGGGAATAGTAATCGGGCTCTTATCGGCGATGTGGTAACCAAGGATGAGATATGGGCTTGCACTACCTGTCGTGCCTGCCAGGAGGTATGCCCCGTCTATGTAGAGCATATTGGTAAGATTATTGACCTGAGGCGGAATCTGGTATTGGAGCAGGCTTCAATCCCGGAGACGGCTGAAAGGGCGCTCCGAAGCATTGAGAATAGAGGGCACCCGTGGCGAGGAACCACATTAACCAGAACTGGCTGGGCTCAGGGGCTTGATATTAAGACCCTGGCTGAGGATAGTGATATAGATATCCTGTATTGGGTTGGCTGCACCGAGGCCCTGGTAGATAGGAGTATGAAGACAGCTCAGGCTATGGGTAGGCTATTAAAGCAAGCTGGAGTTAAATTTGGTATCCTCGGCGATGAGGAGAGCTGCTGCGGTGACCCCGCCCGGCGCCTGGGTAATGAATACCTCTTCCAGATTCAGGCTGAGAAAAATATTGAGTTGCTGAAGAGATATAATGTGAAGAAGATAGTTACTGCTTGTCCTCACTGCTATAACACTCTAAAGAATGAATACCCCCAGTTCGGAGGAGAGTTTGAAGTTCTCCACCACACCGAGCTTATTGCCAGCTTGCTCAGAGAAGGTAGACTGAAAATTATCAAAGGCAGCAGGGGGGTAATAACCTATCACGATTCCTGTTACCTGGGGAGATATAATGATATTTATGAGCCACCGAGGCAGATTTTAAATAATATGCCTGATATTGAGGTTGTTGAGATGGAGCGGAATCGGGAAAGAAGCTTCTGCTGTGGTGCTGGCGGTGGTAATATGTGGATGGAAGAGCATATTGGCAGGAGAATCAGTGAGATGCGCATTGAGCAGGTAATGGAGACCGGAGCTCAGGTGGTGGCTACTGCCTGTCCCTTCTGCCTTCAGATGCTGGATGATGCCATAAGGGCAAAAGCTGCCGAAGAATCGCTTAAGGTTATGGATGTTGCCGAGCTATTAGCCGGGTCGGCAATATATCGCCCTTATTCCGGGGCTGAAATGGTGAGAGAGTAGATTATGACCAATGAGAAAAAGAGAACAATAAACCGGCTGAAGACAATGTACCCCCTCCGGGCGCTGCTGGATGAAATGTATAAGGGAAATATTGAAGCTAGCAAGGCGGGGAAACCCACTGCCTGGTGCATGGTTACCTTTTGGGAGGGTGATGTTATTCTCAAGGCTATGGATGTAGAATCAGTCTATCCGGAAAATTATGGCGCTGTCTGTGCTGCCTTTGGAGCGGCTCCGGCTTATCTTGATCGTTCTGATGCCGATGGATTTCCGACCCATATGTGTGGCTATGCCCGAAACTGCCTCGGCTACACGGCTAGAATGATGGATTTGGGAGAAATACCGCCAGGGGCACCTATGGGGGGAATGCCCAAGCCGATACTATTGCTGAGCTCAGGCAGTTTGTGTGATGCTCACTATAAGTGGTTCCAGGCACTAGGGCGCTACTTAGATGCTCCAGTGTGGACAATGGAGCTTCCTCTTCCCGGGGTGAAAGAGAGCCGGATAGAAGGTGCCTATGAGCACAATATTGGTTTCATGGTTGCCGAGCTAAGGGAGTTTGTTACCTTTCTGGAACGCCTATTGAGCAAGAAGATGGACTGGGATAAATTAGATGAGCTGATAGACGACATGATAGAGATGAACCGGGTATGGTATGAGATTAATGAGCTGCGTAAGGCAAGACCTTGCCCTATGCACTCCCGGGACTTTTGGAGCAGTATGAGTGGCTCTCTTTATCCATCGGGAGACCTCAAGGTATCGGTGGATTTATATCGGAAGATGTATGATGAGGTAAAGTACAGGGTAGATAACAATATAGGAGCTCTGCCTATTGAGGAGAAATATAGATTGCTGTTTCTTGAACTTCCGCCATGGCACAGCTTGGGTTTTTTCAATCAATTAGCCGAGAGGGGCTGGAATTTTGTGGTTGAGAGCTGGAGCTATCATCCGCCCCAACCTATAGATTTAACTAAAGTCAGCGACCCACTGGAGCGCATTGCTAGGTTCACCTATCAATGGCTTACTGGCCGCTTCCCCGATGCCTTCAACGCTGGGGAGTGGGGGGGATATTCCGCTTATCCCTACCTGGAGTATGCCCAGGATTACCAATGTGATGGGGCGCTCCTTCACCCCCTCGTTACCTGCCGCACCGCTACCAACCACTTGATGCTGGTTCAGGACCGGCTGATGAAAAAGCTGAAGATTCCTTCCTTGGTAGTGGAGGGAGATATTGTCGACCTCAAACTTTTTGACCCTGTTGATGCCTTGAGGAAGGCAGAGACATTTGAGGAAACTATGAACCATTATAAGAAGGTGCGGCGGCAAGAAGGACTGGAATGGTAATGGAGAGTCAGGGGTTAGCCAGAGTGAGAGAAATTTATCATGACCGGTCTCATCGAGTTAAACAGCTTAAGGCAGCCGGGGAGAAAGTAATCGGTTATTTTTGTGTCTATCCTGTTTTGGAGATGTTGACTGCTCTTAACCTGGTCCCCTATAGGGTATTTGGTGATATGAGGGAACCGATAACCAAAGCCGACTCTTGCCTGCCTACAGTGGTTTGTCCCTTTATTCGTAGCGCCTTGGACCTGGGATTGAAAGGTAAGTATGACTTCTTAGACGGGGTAGTAATGGCTCATGTTTGTGAGGTTGGAGAGAAGACAGCTCACATCTGGAATCTCTATCTGAACCCTCCTTATTTCCATTTTATAGATACTCCTCACACTGTACATAAGGCAGCCCAGAAGCAGCATAAGGAGTTGCTGAAGGACTTTGAAAAAACCCTGGAGTTGTTTACCGGAAAGGAGCTTTCTCCAGGAAGGCTCAGGGAAGCCATTGAAGCCCATAATCAGCAGCGGGCACTGGTGCGGGAATTATATAACTTAAGGAAGCCTGACCCACCCCTTATCTCAGGGACAGAAACTCTTCAGGTAATGGTGGCGTTGATGAGCCTCCCCGTGGAGGAGGGTAATAAGCTGTTGAGGCAGGTTATAAATGAGGTTAAGGGGCGCAAAGATGGTCTGCAGAAGAAAACAAGGCTTCTTATCTGGGGCAGCATTATAGATGATGTGGCTCTTATTGAGATGATTGAAGGGCTTGGCGCCAACCTGGTTATGGATGATACCTGCGTAGGCAGCCGGTTCTATTTCCCTGATGTAGAGCTTACCGATGACCCCTTAGACGGTTTAGCCTATCGCTATCTGGTGGAACTCAAGTGCCCTCGCACCTTCAGGGAAGCCGTCTTCGGCGAGACCAAGAAGGATTATATGGCTGACCTGGACAGTCGGTTTAGCTATCTGAAGGAATACGCTAGGGAATGGAATGTCAACGGGGTAATCCTTCAGTCGGTAAGGTATTGCGATATTCATGGCTACGAGGTGCCCCAGGTTAAGGATTATCTTGACAGCATCGGCTTGCCCAGCATATACCTGGAGCATGATTATAGTGAGGCGGCTTTGGCACCATTAAGGACGAGGGTTCAGGCTTTCCTTGAGGTAATCAGCTAAAAAAGGAGATTTAATATTTATTTTGCTGGAATTGACCTAGGTTCCACCATGACCAAGGTGGTAATTATGGATGTGGACGGCGGGATTTGCGCTCGTGTTGTCGGTCCCACCGGTGCTGAGCACCGCCGGCTGGCTAACAGGGTAATGGAGGAGGCACTGGAGCAGGCTAATCTATCTTTTGATGAAATATCCTATGTGATAGCCACCGGCTACGGCAGGCTCAATGTTCCCTTTGCCGACCGCCAGATAACGGAATTAACCTGCCACGCTAGGGGGGTGGTCAGCCTCTTCCCTGCCGTCAGAATAGCCATTGATATTGGGGGACAGGATGCCAAGGGGCTCAAGATTAAAGAGGGGAAGCTAATTGACTTTGTTATGAATGACAAGTGTGCTGCCGGAACCGGCAGGTTTCTGGAGGTCATCGCTGCTGCCCTTGGCGTCAAGCTAGAGGAACTGGGAGAAATTTCATTAAAGTCTACCAATAAGGTTAAGATTAGCAATACCTGCACTATTTTTGCCCAGCAGGAGGTAATATCTTATATCTCTAAGGGGATACCATTGGAGGACATCGTGGCTGGGCTTCATGATGCTATCACCAGCCGGGTAGTCAAAATGGTGCGAAGGCTGAAGATAGAGCCTGATGTGGTGTTTACCGGGGGTGTGGCTAAGAATATCGGAGTAGTTTATGCTATGAAGGAGAACCTGGGATGCGAGGTTCTTGTTCCTGAGGAACCACTTTTCACTGGGGCAATAGGTGCTGCTATATTAGGCAAGGAACTCACCCTGGGAGCCATGTCCAAGGGTGAGCCTATTCCGAGGAAGGAGCGTCGTCTGGAGGAGATTACCTTCTTCAGCTAGAGGGCAATTAAATATGGCTTGGTTTATGGGCATTGACATTGGCTCAGTAACTAGCAAGGGAGCTATAACTAAAGATGGTAAGCTTTTAGTGGCTTATCATCTGCTTCCTTCCGGGGCTAATTACCGGGCAGTAGCCCAAAGGTTGAGGGAAGAGCTTTTGGCAAGGGCGGGACTGTCCCCACAGGAGATAACCTATACTATAGCCACCGGCTACGGGGCGGGCAGCGTTTCCTTTAGCGATGAACAGGTGGCTGATATCCGCTGCTGTGCCCGGGGAACGAGCAGCCTTTTTCCCTCGGCAAGAACAGTCATTGATATACAGGGGATGTCTAGCCAGGTGATTCGCCTTGATGAGGAGGGGCAAGTGACCAACTTTGTGGTCAGTGAGAAGTGTGCCGCCGGCAGCGGGCGCTTTCTTGAGATTATTGCCAATGTCCTCAGGATAAACCTCAACGATATTGGTCCTCTTTCCCTCAAGTCTAAAAATCCCATCACCTTCACTACCGGGTGTGCCGTTTTTGGAGAATCAGAGGCTATCTCCAGGGTAGCCGAAGGCATCTCCAAGGAGGATATTCTGGCTGGGGTTCATATGGCGCTGGCTAGTAAGCTCTCTGCCCTCATTGATAGGGTTGGGCTGGAAGAGCAATGCGCCATTAGTGGTGGCGGTGGCGTTAATGTTGGGCTTATCAGAAGTTTGGAAGAGAAGCTGGGAATTCAGTTATTGGTGCCCCCTCAGCCCCAGCTCATTACCGCCTTAGGCGCGGCTATAATGGCTGAAGAAAAGCAAAAAGGGATTTAGTAAGCAGTGCCCCCTAATTAACCGCCAATTTTTCCTTTACCCGTTTTATTATCCTTGGCGTTATCTCCCCAGCTTTAGCTCTAATCAGGACGGTAGCCTTCTCGTCCATAGGGGTGGGGCTGAGATTGATAATAACTAATTTGGCTCCTGAGTTGGTGGCGTAGATAGGCATATAGGCGGCGGGGTAAACAACCAGGGTTGAGCCAACCACAATAAACAGGTCAGAGCTACAGGAGCGTGATGTTGCCTCGTCTAGCACCTTCACTGGCAGCGGCTCGCCGAAGAGGACAACATCTGGTTTCAGCATGCCGTGGCATGCCTCACAGTCTGGAATTTCCTCCCCCTTATCCAGCCTGGCTTTAATCTGGTCAGAGGGATAACGCCTACCACAGCTTAGGCATACTATCCACTGCATATTGCCGTGGAGCTCAAACACCTTGTTATCAGGCACCCCCGCCTTTTGGTGGAGGTTATCTATATTTTGGGTAATGACACAGTCCAGCTTACCCAACCTGTCTAAATCAGCAATAGCATAGTGAGCCAGGTTTGGTTTAGCCTCAGTGGTTAAGCTTCCTTCCTGAAGCAACTGCCACTGCTTCCTTCTGGATTTAGGGTCGCTAATAAACTTTTGATAGGTGAAATCATTCGGGTCGAACCTGTCCCAGATTCCCCCCGGACTGCGGAAGTCAGGGATTCCTGACTCGGTGCTGACCCCGGCACCAGTAAAGACTACTATCCTTTTGGCATTAATAATTAGGTCAGCTACTCTGTCAGTAAGGGCATCTAAATTCTGGTTTTCCATCTTCGCTTATATTAGCTGGCTAGGCTACTAGCGTCAAGGTTTATATGGGAAAGGTCGTTTGGTAATCCTAAAACTTCATTGGCTGGGGACTACTTGTTGAGGAGACCTTGGCTGGTTATAATTAGGTATGGAGGGATGAGGGATGAGGGTTATTCTATATATGGGGAAGGGTGGGGTAGGCAAAACCAGTGTGGCGGCGGCTACTGCCCTGCGTTCAGCACAGTTGGGTTACCGAACCATTATCCTCAGCACTGATAGTGCTCATAGCCTTGCTGATTCCTTTGACCTTGCTCTGGGGAGTGAGCCCCAGCCTATCCTCCCTAACCTGTGGGGGCAGGAGCCGGAGGTATCCCGAACGATAGGGGCCCGCTGGGGCACTGTCCAAGAGTGGATGTCAGCTCTCTTAGCCTGGCGGGGTATGGATGAAATGGTTGCCAGTGAGATGGCTATTCTTCCCGGGATGGAGGAGCTAGCCAACCTGTTGTATATCATTGACTATTCTCGGAGCGGGAAATATGATGTCATCATTGTTGATTGTGCTCCTACCGGGGAGACATTGCGTTTCCTGGCTTTCCCTGAAGTATTGCACTGGTGGATGGACAGGATGTTTCCTATTGGGCGCAAAGCGGCTAGTCTGGTGCACCCCCTAGTTAGCCGGCTGACCAGCATACCCGTGCCTGATGATGAAGTCTTCGCCTCAGTAGAGAGCCTGTTTTCCGAGCTTGATGAAATACAGTCTCTCCTCACTAATCAGGATGAAGCCTCAGTGCGTCTGGTGGTCAACCCCGAGAAGATGGTAATCAAGGAAGCACAGCGCACCTTCACCTACCTCAACCTCTATGGTTATCTTACCGACCTCATCATCTGCAATCGCCTCATCCCTGATAAGGTGGATGACCGGTATTTTAGCTTTTGGAAGAAGAGCCAGAGCCAATATTCCACAATGATTGAGGAGAGCTTTGCTCCTCTGCCTATCTCCAGTGTTCCCCTTCTGGAACAAGAGGTAGTGGGAATTCCTATGCTCAAGGTTATGGCTGATGCCCTTTACGGAGGTGACGACCCCACTAAGGTCTTCTTTCGGGGACAGATTCAACAGTTCCATGAAGAAGACGAGCACTACATTCTTACCCTGGCTCTCCCGTTCACTGAGAAGGGAGATATCTCGCTAGTGCAGAACGGTGACGAACTCATTATTCGGGTGGGGAACTTCAAACGGAATATTATACTTCCCCGCGCCTTGGTTGGTTTGGCTGCCACCGAGGCGAGATTTGACAGGGGTAGGTTGAGAATCCAGTTTTATCAAAGGGAAGAAAAAAAAGGAGGTGAGAAGCATGGCAGAGAAGCTCTTTGAAATTGAGCATCAACCGGGAGGGGAGGTAGTCTTGCGCTTCAAATTGCCTGGGCTTGCCATTATGCCTGAGGCAACCAAGGGGCATTTCAGGACGGCGCGCAAGGAGGTCTTGTTAGCCATTCGCAGTGTGCTTGATAAAGCAATTGAGCGAGCTGAGAAAGCCGAGGAGGCAAAGACAAAGAAGAGAACCAAGATAGAAGTTCAGTAAGTTTTATTGCTGCACTGGCAAACATTGTTGAGGCAGCACCGGTGGCAAAGGGGATGGTTGCGGCAGACATTCTTAGCCAGGCAGACGAGTAGGGCGTGGTATTCATTGAATAGCCTGGCATCAGTGGGTAGATTATCCGTAAAAAGGGTCTGGTAGGCAGCATAGCTGTTACCATTCGGTGTCAGCCCAATGCGGTTGATGATGCGGCGGGTATAGGCATCAATAACAAAAATTGGCTTATTGGCAGCATACAGTATTATGGAATCGGCCGTCTCTTGCCCAATACCATGGATGGAAAGAAGCTGTTGGCGGAGATGGTCAGTATTATTGGCAAACAGCTTATTGAGGTTATCATCATAGTTTTCTCCCAGCCAGTAAGCAAAGGACTTAAGCTTTAGTGCCTTGGCATTATAGTAACCAGAGGGGTGGATAAGCGCCGCCACTTCAGGCGGGCTGAGGTGGCGTAAGACCTCTGGTGATAGCGCTTTGGCTGCTCTTAGATTGGCTATAGCCCTCTCTACATTACCCCAGGCGGCTGATTGAGTAAGGATAGCGCCAACTATTACCTCAAAAGGCTCCTGTGCTGGCCACCAGTGTTGAGGTCCATAGCAGTCCATAAGCTGATGGTAGATACTTAGTAATGTTTGGCTTATTGATTGGTTCTCCATTCTGCTGACCATAATAACATAGATTTAATCCCTTTGATAAGCTGTTAATTATGGACTAGGGGCTTGACAAATACTACATATTGTGGTATCTTAGTTTTACTACCCTATATAATGTAGAGTTTTATGATGAACTGTCCTTATTGCGGATACCCTGACTCCAAGGTTATTGATTCTCGTGATGTGAATGAGGGCATACGCCGTCGTCGGCAGTGCTTAAACTGTGGCTCTCGTTTCACTACCTACGAACGACTGCAACCAGCTAGTCTCTTCGTGATTAAGAAAGATGAAAGGCGTGAGGAATTTAATAGGAATAAGCTACTAACCGGTATTCACAAGGCTTGTGAAAAACGACCACTACCTACCGGGACAGTTGATAAGCTTGTTGATGATATAGAAGCTGAGCTTTATCACCTGGGTAAGGCGGAGATACCCAGTACCGTCATTGGTGATATGGTAATGAACAGGCTAAAGAGCCTGGACCATGTTGCCTATATCCGCTTTGCTAGTGTCTACCGGGAGTTTACTGACATTACCACTCTAAAACAGGAGGTGGACACTCTGCTCAGTGCTGAAGCTGAGGCATCTCAGTCAGCTAGTCAACTGCCCCTACTTCCTACCGAGCCATCAGCAGGATTAGCTAAGAGTCATCGGAGGAGTCGCCAATGAACACAGCTAATGAGTCACCGGGTGAACAATTAACCCCAATCAATCGCACCCGGATTGCCAAGGCTATCTTTGCTGCTGCTGAATCTATGGGCATGCCTGATAGACATCAAATAGAGCAGCTCACCGCTCAGGTGATTGGACGTCTGGAACAGCAGCAAACCCTGCCTGGAATGGAGCATCTGGTGCCAAAACGCCGTCAGCGAAAACATCAACCTGCTGATTCTGAAATTGAAGCCATGGTGAGAGAAATCTTGACCACTGAAGAGCTAACCAAGCAAGAGGAGGTCCAGCCTAAGATGAAATCAACCACTATAGTCAAACCAAAGGTTCAGCCTGCTCCCGGCATCACTCTTACTGAGAATGCCCTCCGTGTTCTGGAAAGAAGGTATCTCAAAAAAGATAAACGGGGGCAGGTTATTGAGACACCAGAGGAGATGTTCCGTCGCGTGGCGCAGGCTATTGCCTCTGCCGAGCTCACCTACGACCCTAAGGCAGATGTTAGGGCGAGGGAAGAAGAATTCTATCAGGTAATGGCAAATCTTGAATTCCTGCCTAACTCCCCTACCCTGATGAACGCAGGGAGGGAGCTAGGGCAACTGTCAGCTTGCTTTGTCCTTCCCGTTGAGGATTCGATGGAGTCCATCTTTAATGCGGTAAAATATACTGCGCTCATCCACAAAAGTGGCGGCGGGACTGGGTTTTCCTTCTCTAAACTGAGACCAGAAAAGGATAGGGTTGGCTCTACTGGGGGGGTAGCCAGTGGTCCAGTTTCCTTTATGAGAGCCTTTGACACTGCTACTGATGTCATCAAACAGGGGGGGATGCGCCGTGGGGCAAATATGGCTATCCTCAATGTTGACCACCCCGATATTATGAAGTTCATAGTAGCCAAGGAGGACCCTACTGCCTTTACTAACTTCAATCTTTCAGTAGCGGTAACTAGCGAATTTATGGAAAAAGTTGAGGCTGGCAGTGACTATAATCTAATAAATCCACGCACTAAAGAGGTAGAGGGTAAGCTCAATGCCAAAGAGGTGTTTGATAAGATAGTAGATATGGCTTGGGAAACAGGCGACCCGGGCATTGTCTTCATTGACCGAATAAATCAAGGTAATCCCACTCCGCAACTAGGTAAGATTGAGAGCACCAACCCTTGTGGCGAGCAGCCGCTGCTTGCCTATGAGTCATGTAATCTGGGCTCTATCAATCTAAGCAGGATGTTACGAACCATAAATGGAACTACTGAGATTGATTATCCCAAGCTAGCTGAGACAGTGAAAATTGCCGTGAGATTCCTGGACAATGTCATTGAGGTTAATAAGTTCCCCCTGCCCGAAATAGCTGAAGCGACCAGGGAATCCAGGAAGATAGGGCTGGGGGTGATGGGATTTGCCGATATGTTAATCCAGCTCGGCATCTCTTATGACTCAGAGGAGGCGCTACAGATTGCCGCCGACATTATGCATTTTATAAATGAAGAGGCGTGTAACGCCTCAGTGGAGCTAGCTAAGCAGCGTGGCATCTTCCCTGCTTTCAACGGCAGCATCTATGATACCCCTGATGGTCTCAGGCTGAGGAATGCATCTTGCACCACCATTGCTCCCACCGGCACCCTGAGCATAATTGCTGGCTGTTCTAGCGGCATCGAGCCCCTCTTTGCCTTGAGCTATGTAAGAAACATCCTGGATGGCGCTCAACTAATAGAGGTGAATCCCTACTTTGAGGAAGCAGCTAGGGATGGGGGTTTCTATTCCGAAGAACTTATGCAGCAGCTAGCCGATGGAGCAAGACTCCATGATATGGACAAAGTCCCTGACGACATCAAACGGCTGTTCGTTACCGCCCATGAGATAAGCCCTGAGTGGCATGTCAGGATGCAGGCTGCCTTCCAGAGGTCTACCAATAATGCTGTTTCCAAGACGGTTAACTTCCCTCAGGAGGCTACCCGGGAAGACATAGCTAAGGTCTATATGCTGGCTTACCGGGAGGGGTTAAAGGGGATAACTATTTACCGGGATAGAAGCCGCCATGCCCAGGTATTAACCACGGGCAAGATAGAGGGGGTTGAAGGTGGGGTGCTTACCCCCAGGAAGAGGTCAAAAATAACCACCGGAATAACCGAAAGAGTAACTACCGGCTGTGGATATATCTATGTAACGGTAAACTCTGATGAGCGAGGCATATGCGAGGTCTTCTCCACCCTGGGCAAAGCCGGCGGCTGTGCCTCAGCCCAGCTTGAAGCCACCTGCCGACTCATCTCCTTAGCGTTAAGGTCTGGGGTGGATGTCGCCTCGGTGGTGAGACAGCTTCGTGGTATTCGCTGTCCCTCCATTGCCTGGGAAGGAGGCAAGTCTATTCTCTCCTGTGCTGATGCCATTGCCAGCGTTCTGGAGAAACACATAAGCTCTGATAGCGGTCATGGTGAGGAAAGCTCAAAACTTGAGGCGGCTCCAAGCAGTGAGGATAGCGGTCATGGCGTAGATACCGCCAGAAATATAGTGGGGCAGTGCCCTGACTGCGGCGGTTTGCTCGTCTATCAGGAGGGCTGCTTTATCTGCCCCAGCTGTGGTTATACCAAGTGCTAAATATAGTATAGAATCTAAAGAGCAGAAGGAGGGAAAATATGAGTGAAAAGGCTACTCAGCGGGAAGTGCAGGTTGTCTTTCCCGACAATCTTAAAGGCGGTGCATATTCAAATTTGATGGTCGTTACCCATACCAAAGAGGAGTTTGTCCTAGATTATTTAATGGTCACGCCTCCCGTCGGTTCCGTGACTGCAAGAGTCGTTATTAGTCCAGGACATATGAAAAGGATGATTTCTGCACTTACAGAAAACTTGAATAAATACGAGTTTAAGTTTGGCAAATTGACTGCAGCAGAAGAGCCGCCTAGGGCACTTGGATTCCAGCCCCCAGCAAAATAGGGAGATTGAAAGTGCAATTTGACCTGCTATCATGGGGAATCGGTATTCCCACTGGCATTAGTGTGAATTGGTTGTCCATGTGGTTATACAATAGATTTTGGAGGAAAAGGCGAACAAGGGGTGATTACTTCACTGCAACCTATTCAGGTGGTGATATCGATTTTGAAGGTCGTGTTAAGACACGTATTTCAGTAGAAGAAATATTCCAGAATCTGCTGAAATCAGTACCAAAGGCTGAGCATAAAGAAGCTGCAAGACGCTTAAGACAACGCAAAACAGGCCTGATGAACTACCAAGGCAAGATCATAAAACCATCGACTAGGAAATAAACAAAGTAACTCTTGACAAAATACACGGAAGCGTGTATAATAAAAGAGCTATTTGATGAAGTGAACAGGGGGGAGGTAAATGATTCAAGTTGAAGAAATTACTCAACCGCTGAAAATAGGTTACGAAAGAATCTGTCAATGCCCTGCTAATCATATCAACTGCTTGACACCCAAAGAATGGATTCGTTCGCAAGTAGCAATATGGGAATTATCTTACGAAAAGAGGGATATACGAGACAAGAAAATTCATCCAGCCGTTTTCCCAATTGCGTTGCCAGCGAAGTGTATAAAGCTATTTACACACGAAGGAGAGTTAGTCCTTGATCCATTTGTAGGAATTGGAACTACTTTACTAGCTGCTCAAGACCTCAATAGAAATGCTGTTGGGTTTGACTTGAAAGAGGAATATCTAGAGGTTACTCAGTCCAGACTTTCACAAGGTAGACTCCTTAACGATACAAAGCAAATAGCAATACAGGATGATGCACGAAACATACCACAGTATTTAAAAGAGGAAACAGTAGCACTGGCAGTTGCGTCACCTCCTTACTCAAGATTTCTTGATAAACCTCGACTAAACAAGAGTATGAGAGGTGATTTAAGACAGAATGAGCACTATTTGACGATACAGCAATATTCGAATGACCCTAACGATATAGGCAACTTAGAGCCCATCGCATTCAGTAAAGCTTTGGGTGAAATCTATCGGGGTATATTACCACTCTTGAAGACGAAAGCACATTGTGTAATCAACTTAAATGACTTATGGTGGGAAAACAAGCGGGTACCCACTCATATCTACGTTGTAGAGGCAATGATGGAAGTTGGCTATGAGCTACGCAATATCCTGATTTGGGATAGAAGGAATCTTGTTAATCGAGTAGGTATTTTTGGATGGCCTAACAACTACATAAAACTAGGAACTACTTTTGAATATATCTTAGATTTTTGGAAACCACCACATCAAAAAACACGTTCATAGCTATCAAAAAGCTGTAGAAAGTCTCCCTTGCTCATTCTGAATCCAGTCCCGTGGTCGTGATACTGTCCTTTCCGTTTACCACTTCTGAATACACCAATACGAATATCTACTTTAAGCTTGTCATTCTCAATTGATGATCTGAACTTGTTCCTGTTTAAATTAGAGAGTAAGTAACCCTCAATATAGTGAAACCTTTCGTTTGCGGAGTTCCTTTCTCCTTTTGTCTCAGCAAACACGAGCAAAGTCTTGTCTGATTTAAAAGTCAAAACATCATCCAATATAGTGGAGATTAACCAGTAGCATTCAATATTGTTCTTGTTATGAAGTACTAATCTATCATTCTCAAAGGCTACTCTGAAATACTGGGGATTATACCTTGAGCCATAACAAGTTGAATGTAGGTTATAGTAACCTTCATCATCTAAGTATTTATAGTTTTCAAATAACACTCGGTTTACTCCCTTTGGCTCCGGAGACTTCGTGACGAGGGTCAACATACTTGCCGATTCAATCCTCTTAGTCTTCAGTTCTATCTCACCAATATCTGGCAATCTAAAGTTATTCTCCTTTAAACCTAACAAATCCTCTAACGTCTTACCTATTCCTGTATCGCCCGCTCTGTGAGTTTTTATATACCCCATATCTCTAATTACTAAGAGCTTTTGTTTAATTTCTTCAAGGCTTTTCATTGCCAATCCTCCACTCGCCAGTAAGGTCAGTATAGCCTGTGAGTGAGACATTTGGCAATAACATCATATAGCCCCCATTCGCAATTTCATCCCCTAGGCTATATAATTGATTTAGTAAACATAATGAAGAATAGTTCGGAAAGGAGGTGATATATGGGGGATAGTGCAGATAGGACAATGATATTCATTGACGGCAGTAATCTCTACCATTCTCTTAAGGGTTTTTTTAAACGAACTGATACAGACATTGGCAAGCTGTGTAATAAGCTCCTGGAAAAACGCCGTTTAGTCAGAATCTATTACTATAATGCTAAGGTAGGACTCAAGGAAGAACCGGAGCGATACCGAAGCCAACAGGCATTCTTTGCCGGTGTGAATGCCATACCTTACTGCGAGCTGCGTTTGGGGCGTCTCGTTTACAATAACTGGCCAAATAGCCCTCCCTACGAAAAGGGAGTTGATATTCAATTGGCTACTGATATGATAACTCACAGCTTTAAGAACAATTATGATGTTGCCGTTCTCGTTGCTGGCGATAATGATTATGTGGGCGCCCTCCAGGCAGTTAAGGATAACGGGAAGAATGTAGAGGTTGCCTTGTTTGGTAAGGAGCGGTCTTCCTATCGGTTAAGGGTGGTAGCAGATAGAGTAATAACCATAAACGCTCGGTTTCTCAGGGGCTGCTGGAAATAAAAACAAGGACAGAATATCTATGCCGCACATTGAGGCTGTTGGTCACCAGCTAGCTGAAACACTTAAGAAATATAGCGCCGATTATATAGAGGCTCGCCTTGAGGAAAGCCAGTCCAGTCATATTACCTACCGAGGAAGGAAGTTAGAGTCTATTGGCAGGTCAACTGCCATCGGGGGGAATGTGCGGGCTCTGGTAAGGGGTGGCTGGGGCTTCGTCAGCTTTAATGAACTTGATGAGCTGCCAGGCAGGGTGGAACTGGCCGTGAAGCAGGCTCAACTTGCTGGTAATAAAGAGAGTAAGCTAGCTCCGGTGGAACCAGTGGTTGATATGGTGGCAGCTGAGGTAGGTAAAAATCCAGTGGCGATGCCCTTAGCTGAAAAGAAGCAGCTACTGGATGAATATAACGATATTATCTGGCGCACTCCAAAGCTTCAGACCTCAACTATTGGCTACAATGATGGCCATAAGAAGGTTATTTTTTTAAGTTCGTCAGGTAGTTATATTGAGCAGGAAAAGACAGGCATTACCCTGCGCCTGGCGGCTGTTGCCACCAAAGGCAACGAGGTGCAGCAAGTAGGATTGAGCCTGGGCAGCAGTGGTGATTTCAGCTTGCTCCAGGGTCTCCATCAGCAAGTAGAGCGAATGGCAAACCACGCTGTAGAGCTACTATCAGCTCCACAGATAACGGGAGGAGAATACACTGTGGTATTAGACCCGGTTCTGGCTGGCGTCTTTACCCATGAAGCCTTCGGCCACCTATCAGAGGCTGACTTTGTTTATGAGAATGACCGACTTCGTGAAATTATGACCCTGGGTAAAAAATTCGGCGGTAAATACCTTAATATTGTTGATAGTGCCGCTATACCCAAACTGCGAGGTAGCTATAAGTATGATGATGAAGGGGTGCCAGCAACTAAGACCTATCTTATCAGGGAGGGTAAATTGGTCGGCAGGCTTCATTCCAGGGAAACTGCTGCCAGAATGAAGGAACAGCCTACAGGTAATGCTAGAGCTATTAACTATCATTATCCGCCTATTGTCCGGATGACCAATACCTATATTGAGCCAGGGTCAGTCTCATTTGAGGATATAATAGGCGACATCAAGGACGGGGTATATGCCAAAAACTGGTATGGTGGCACTACCAGCATGGAGATGTTTACCTTCTCTGCCGGTGAAGCCTATATGATTCGTAATGGCAAACTGGCTGAGGCACTGCGCCCGGTAGTGCTTACCGGCAATGTGTTTACCACTTTAATGAACATAGATGCTATCGGTAATGACCTGGAGATGAACCAGGGTGGTGGCTGTGGCAAGGGAGGGCAGGCGCCCCTATCGGTTTCTAATGGCAGTCCTCACATCAGAATCCGCCACTGCTTACTTGGAGGCAGGTGAGTGGAGAATATTCTGGCTCAAGCTAAAAGGGTAGCCGAGGAGGCTGAGGTCTTTATGGTCTCCTCGGAGGAGACTCCCGTCCAGTTCGAGGCTAACCGCCTGAAGCACATCCAGAGCAAGCAGGGCAGCTATGTGGCGCTGCGTGTTATCAAACAAGGCAGGATTGGCTACGCCTCTACTACTGGATTAGGTGATAGCCAGAATTTGGTCAATATGGCAGTAGAAACAGCCCAGTTCGGTATGCCAGTCAAGTTTGAACTTCCTTCCCTGACCACCTATCCCCAGGTTGAGGTCTTTGACCCTAATGTAGAGTCGGTATCTGTGGAGGAGATGGTTCAGCTTGGTGAAGAACTCATTGACATAGTTAGAGGTCATACTCCAGATATTGTGTGTGAGGCAGAAGTGGCTAAGGCTGTCGGTTCAGTCCGGATTATAAATTCTCGTGGTGGGCAGGCAAATTATCGGCAGAGCGCCTTTAGCCTGGGCATTGAGGGTAGTCTGATTCATAACACTGATATGCTCTTCGTTGGTGAAGGTCAGAGTTCCTGCCATCCGCTGACCGAGCCTAAGGTGGTAACCGAGGTGGTGCTTTACCAGCTTGAGCTAGCCCGGAACCGGGCTTCAGTATCAACTCAATCGCTACCGGTAATTTTTACCCCTCGTGGGGTAGCTAGCGCCTTAATCTCGTCCTTGATGGCCGCTTTCAATGGCAAGGTAGTTCTGGAAGGGGCTTCCCCGATAGGTAATCGGCTGGGTCAGCCGGTTTTTGATAAAAAGCTGTGGCTGTGGGACGACCCTACAATAGCCTACCGCCCTGAAAGCCGTCCCTGCGATGATGAGGGTATGCCCAGTCAGCGCACCCCCCTTATTGAACAGGGAAGTATAGCCAACTTTCTTTACGACCGGCAAACCGCCTCTCTGGCTCACACCCGGAGCACCGGTAATGGTAGCAGAAATGGCGGATTGCCTGCGCCTTCACCCAGTGCCT
>DAOWKM010000049.1 GCA_030643695.1 Dehalococcoidia bacterium
AACGGCGAGTTGAACTCCTCTCTCACACAACCCGAAATTATAGATGACATATTAGGGTAGTTTGAAGGGGTTAACGCCCCTTCAAAGAATAGTTATCCCCCTTCCCTTGTTAAGGGAAGGGGGACAGGGGGATAGGTTTCCCAATAATCTCTATACTGATTATAATGAACTCGGTAATAGCCTGTGCTATAATTTGGGTTACATTTAGATAAAAAGGAGATGCCCCAGATTATTAATCTATCCAGCAAAATTGAAAACCAGCTACCAGCAGAGCTGGCCAGCTTTATGCGGCTAGCCGGTGAGGTTGCCCAAAGTCAAGGGCAAAGTCTATACCTTGTTGGCGGCGTGGTTCGTGACCTGCTCCTCGGGCGAACCAACCTTGACCTGGACCTGGTGGTAGAAGGTGATGCCATAGATTTAGCCCAGCGGTTAACCGAGATTAAGCAGGGGAAAATCACCACCCATCCCCGCTTCGGGACAGCTAAACTCCGGTGGAATAAATGGAGTGTTGACCTAACCACCGCCCGTTCAGAAACCTATGCCAAGCCCGGAGCCCTGCCCAGCGTGAAGCCCGGCTCCTTAAATAGCGACCTTTCCCGCCGTGACTTCACTATCAACACCATGGCTATTGAGCTTAACCCTAGCCGCTACGGGGAGTTGATTGACCGGTATGGAGGCAGGGATGACCTTAACCACAAGCTTATTCGTATTTTACATGAAGAGAGCTTTATTGATGATGCTACTCGCATCTGGCGGGGACTGCGTTACGAACAGCGGCTAAACTTTCAACTGGAAAGGAATACCCTCAAGCTACTTAAACGAGATATACCTATGTTAGATACCATCAGCGGCGACCGAATACGATATGAGCTGGAATGTATATTACAGGAGGAATACCCGGAGAAAGTCCTGCACCGTGCTGAGAAACTCAATGTGCTCCAGCGGCTACATCCCTCTCTAAAGGGTAATGGCTGGCTGGCGGAAAAATATGAACAGGCTCGGCAGTTATTCTCGCCAGCTTCACCACCAATTGGACTCCACCTAGCCCTCCTGGCTTACCCCCTGACCAATGAAGAAAACGAATATCTAATTTCATACCTCAGATTACCTAAATCATTAGCCCAAATACTCAGGGATAGTATTAGCCTTAAAGCTAAAGTTGAGTTACTGGCTGACCCTGAACTTGCCCCGAGTGGCATTTACCACCTTCTCTCTGGCTACTCCTCAACAGCTATCATAGCTAATTCATTAGCCAGCGACTCCCCGATAGCTCGCCAGCATATCAAATTGTTTCTAGACAAGCTTCGTTATATCAAGCCAGCACTCAATGGTAATGACTTAATAAGGATGGGTATAGCCCCTGGTCCCGATATTAAGGAAATACTGGAGAGACTACATGAGGCGAGGCTGGATGGCAAAGTAAGCAGTAAGCGGGGTGAGGAGGAGTTAGTTAAGGGGTGGATTAGCCGCTAAAACGCTGAATCTCTTCCATAACCGCCTTAACTATCCTAGGGTCCTTGGCAAGGTCAGCCACCTTGCGAAAGTCAGTGACAGCTAAGTCATATTTCTTCATATCTTTGTAAATAAGACCACGTGAGTAATAGGCTGCCGCCGAGCCCGGCTCTAATTCAATGGCTTTAGTCAAATCAGCCATAGCCAGGTCAAGTTCCTTCTTCCTCTGGTAGGCAATACTCCGGTCACTGTACACATTTGAGTCCATCGGCTTCACCTTTATCGCCTGACTAAAATCAGCTATAGCCAGGTCATATTCACCTTTGGTGCGATATATAATACCCCGTTTGTAGTAGGCTTCTACATTGTCTGGGTTAATCTCGATAGCTTGGCTAAGGTCAGCAATAGCCAGTTCATATTCCTGTCTATTAAAACGAGCGATACCGCGGGTATAGTAGGCTACAGCCATATCGGGGTTAATCTCAATAGCCTTACTAAGGTCAGCGATGGCCAGTTCGTATTTCTCCCCCAGATAGTAGATAATGCCTCGGTCGTAGTATGCCTCAGCCATTTCTGGATTTAATTTAATAGCGCTGGTAAAATCGTCCATGGCGAGGTCGTATTCCCCCTTATTATGGTAGGCAAAGCCGCGGTTGTAGTAGCTCTCAGCACAGTTGGGGTCCAGTTCAATAGCTCGACTAAGGTCGACAACAGCTGGTTCATATTCTTCTTTTTTACGGTAGGCAATACCTCGATTGCGATAAGCCTCGGCGTTTTTCGGGGTGATATCAATGGCTTTACTAAAATCGGCAATAGCTAGTTCATGTTCCTCTTTATCACAGTAGGCAATACCCCGGCTGTAGTAGGCCTCAGCATAGCTAGGATTTATCTCAATGGCTTTAGTGGCATCAGTTATAGCCTTGTTGGTCTCTCCCTTTCTGTAATAGGCAAGACCACGGTAGTAATAGGCCAAGGCATTATTGTGGGCTAATCCTATAGCTTTACTAAAGTCAGTAATAGCCAATTGATATTCCTCTTTATCACAGTAGGTAATGCCCCGGTGGCAGTAAGCCTCAGCATAGTTAGGATTTATTTTAATGGCTTTACTAAAATCGGCAATAGCCGGTTCATATTCTTCTTTATCACGGTAGGCAACACCCCGGTGGCAGTAAGCCTCAGCATAGTTAGGATTTATCTCAATGGCTTTAGTGACGTCAGCTATAGCCAGGTCATATTCCTCACTGTTGCAGTAGGTAACACCTCGTTGGTAGTAGGCTTCAAAGAAAGTGGGGTTCAATTCAATAGCTTTACTAAGGTCAACAATAGCCAGCTCATATTCCTCCTGGTTACGATAAGCAAGACCACGATAGTAATAAGCCGGGACATTATTGCGGGTTAATTCTATGGCGTTACTGAAGTCAGCAATGGCTAGTTCATATTGCCCTTCCCTTTGGTAGGCAAAACCTCGGTTGTAGTAAGCCTCAGCATAGTCAGGATTTGCTTCAATAGCCTTGGTAGCATCGGCTATAGCCAGGTCGTATTCCCCCTTACGACAATAGGCAAGACTGCGTTTGTAGTGAGCCTCAGCAAAGCTGGGAACTATACTCAGAATCGTCTTGGTGAACTCTGAAATGGCTTCGTCATACTCACCTTTTTCCAGTCGGGCGGTACCAAGCTTATTGTGATCGTTGGTTGTCATTATTCCCCCTCAGTTTGGTCTACCACAAACTACTTACCCATATTATACACCAGATGCTATGTCTAGGTATTGAACACTCCATCAGAATATATGCACCGTCTATTCTAAAGTATCAGTCAAGTATGATTCCAGCTCTTGTTGTTGAAGATGCCGATATATCCTCTCCGCCTGAGCCTGAGCCTTTACCAAGGTAAATAGAGCTGGTCCTGAGCCAGCTAGATGAACATCGGTGGCTCCAGCCTCCAAAAACTGCTGCCAATACTCACCGAGCCCAACAAAATTATCCAGGGCAACAGTATCAAACACATTAAAGATATTGCTTATCAACCTCTCCCCCTTTATCCCCCTCTCCTTTGAAGGAGAGGGGGAGGTATTGGTTTTGAAGGGGCTTCGCCCCTTCAAGCTTCTCCCCGTTAATAAGGCTACAAATCTATCAGTAATTTGCCCTTCCGTATAGTGACTGGCTTTCAGGCTAGCGTAAAGCTGCTTCGTCTTCCCCGGCATTCCAGGCACAGTGGGGAGCATTAAGACGACCCAAGTATGAGGTAATGAGGGAAGGGGGGTTACCATCTCACCTCTACCCTTGACCAGAGCTGTGCCGCCATAAAGAGAAAAAGCTATATCAGAACCTAGTGGTGATGCCAACTTAACTAATTCCGGTAGCGATAAGCCTAACCCCCAAAGCTGGTTAAGCCCTCGCAGAGTAGCGGCAGCATCACTGCTATCCCCACCCAACCCTGACACCAAAGGGATATGCTTATCAATTTCTATTATTGCCCCATTACCACACCCTGTAGCCTGCCGAAGTAGACTGGCTGCTCTGGATACCAAACTGTCGGCGGCAATCCAGTCTGGCTTACTACACCTGAACTCAATATTATGGTTCAACTGGAAGCGGAGGCGGTCACATAGATTTATGGTTTGAATAACACTGCGAATTTCGTGAAAACCATCAGGGCGTTTTGCCAGAACCTCAAGGGTCAAGTTTAATTTAGCTGGTGCCAGAATAGTCAGCATGCCGATTTCCTCACCTGGGTAACTACCTCCCATAACTGCGCCCACTCACCAAGGGTCAAGGTCTCGGCTCGTCGTTGGGACACTATGCCTGCCGTCTCCAATAGGGATAAGACCTCAGCCTTAGGCAGTCCTAAACCCTGAGCTAAAGAATTGCCAAGCTGCTTACGAGAGGCACTAAAACCAGCCTGCACCAGCTCAAAGAAGCTCCTTTCATCGGCTACTGCCACCGCTGGCTGAGGATACAGGTCAACTCGCAATATAGCCGAATCAACCTCTGGCGCCGGATAGAAACACTGAGCGGGCACATAGCTTATTATTCTTGGTTCCCCGTAAAACTGCACACTGATACTCAGCAGGCTCATCTGACCAGGTTTAGCCACGATAGCCTCAGCCACCTCTTTTTGCACCATTACCACCATAGTTTGAGGCTTAACCGAGGCTTCAAGGAAATGGCGCAGGACAGGAGAGGTAATATAGTAGGGAAGGTTAGCTACCACCTTGTAGCCAAAGCTATTTATTGTCGGGGGAAGGCTTGTCCTCTGCTTCTCAAGCAAACCCGACGGGTCAATTCCAAGTATATTCTCATTGATAATAGTAACATTAGGGAAGGAAGTCAGGGTCTGTTTCAAGATAGCAGCTAACTTATTATCTAGCTCAATAGTAACCACCCAGCCGGCTTGCCTGGCTAACTCCTTGGTCAATACTCCCAAGCCAGGCCCTATTTCCACAACAATACTGGTAGGAGTAAGCTCGGCTGAGGAAACAATAAGTTTAAGCACCCCCTCATCAATAAGGAAGTGCTGCCCCAGACTCTTTCTCGTTTTAAGGTCAAAGCGGCGTAGTAGCCCTCTGGTTTGAGCCAAAAGTGATTCTGCCTTCAAGGAATGGCTTCCATAGAGTGTTTTCTTGGTTGCTTTCATCCCCACCTAGCTCAAAAAACCTAAATTGTGGAAGGATACTGTCAGGTTAGACTACATTCGGTCGGTTCTTCCGCCATCTACAGGAATAGTCTGTCCGCTTATAAAAGAAGAATCCTCAGAAGCCAGGAACAAAGCCAGCCTGGCTATATCTTCAGGGACACCCAGCTTGCCCAGAACTGTAGCTCTTATTGTTTCTTCCTCAAACTCTTTAATCTGCTCTGGTGTTCTCCCGACCTTATAGATGCTAGTCTGGATTATTCCTGGAGCAATAGCATTAACATTTATTCCATAAGGTCCTAACTCTTTAGCGTAACACTTAGTCAACTCAATAATGCCAGCCTTCGCTGTGCTGTAAGCAGCCAGCCCCGGGTAGTTGTGACCCCGTCCGCTGATTGAGGCTATATTGATAACCTTGCCGCTTCTCTGCTCCATCATATACCTGGCAACAGCCTGGGTGCATAAAAAGACTGATTTAAGGTCTGTATCCAGCACATCATCCCAGAGCTCCTCGGTCATCTCCAGCAATGCAGCTCTACGCACGATACCGGCATTATTTACCAAAATGTCAATTCTGCCGAACTCCTCTACGGTTCGCCTCACCATGTTATGCACCTGCTCTGCTATAGAAACATTGGTGGCTACTGCCCGAGAACGCCTTCCCAGAGCCTTAATCTCCTCAGCTACCTTTTCTAAGTTAGCCAAGTTTCGGCTACTAACTACCACATCAGCCCCGGCTTGAGCAAATTCCAGAGCAATACTCCGCCCTAGCCCGGTGCCACCACCGGTAACAATAGCCACTCTTTGGTCTAATTTTCCCACAATATTTCTCCTATATTATTTTGTGTCATCCCAAATTCCTTATAGCTTATGAACTCACCGATAATTGTAGTGTTTCACCCTAGTTTTATCAACGATATTGGGGCTCTCTTGCCCCATCATACACCCTGGCTCAGGCGAGCCACCAGGCGCATTGGTAGGTTATGCTTTACCATCCTGACCTGAGTAGCACTAATATCATAAGGAATGCGGTAAAGCCTAATCATCCTAGTGTCGCTATCATAGATAGCATAACTGGCTCGAGGGTCACCATCCCGGGGTTGCCCCACACCACCAGGATTGATAATCAATCGGCTCTTGCCCAAGACAAGTCCAACATTGGTTGAGAATTGGTTAAAGAAACAAGCACCGGTCTCATCATACTTAAACACCAGAGGCACATGAGAATGACCCACCAGACAAAATTGAGACTGAAAGTAAGCAAAATTCTCCCTGGCCCTACTGACTGATAGAAGATATTCCCAGACAGGCTCCCTTGGGCTACCGTGCACCAGAGTAAAATCACCTTTTTCAATAACTAAGGGCAAGCTCTCAAGATACTCTATGTCCTCCATGGTTAATTGCTGCGCTGTCCAGCGGCAAGCGGCAGCAGCATCAGGATTAAACTCAGAGGTATCTACCTTACCTATTGCTGCCCAATCGTGATTCCCAGCAATGCAGGTATGCTTATATTGGCGCAGAAGCTTAATACACTGGTGAGGGTCTGGGCCATAGCCAACCACATCTCCCAAGCACCATACCTCCTCCACCCCTCCCCTACGCTCAATATCATCCAGCACTGCCCTAAAGGCAGTCAGATTAGCATGAATATCAGCAATAATGGCATAACGCATAATAAAACTATAACAGCTTTTAACTGGTATGACTAGAGCTAGATTGTGACCCAGATATAGGCGTGCTATAATCCCAGATATGAAGAAGTTATTCATTATGGTAACAGTTCTGCTGGTGATTGCCATTATCACTGGTGGCAGCTTATGGTATCAATTAAATGACACCAAAATTCAACTAACCAACGCCACTGCCCAACTTAACGCTGCCAAGCCAGGAATGGATAGCCTTAAAGCCGAACGAGACCAGATACTTAGTAGCTATGCCAATTTGAGAAGGCAAATAAATCTGCGCTCAGGTATTGAACATGACAGCCAGTGCTTTATTACCCCGGATGCCCCGGAAATTTCAGCCAAGGTGCAGGAGATTACCGGTGGTTATTCCGAGGAGGAGCTCTGGAAGGACTATGAACGCCTGTTTCAATGGATAGGAATGAATATTGAATACAACCTAGATAGCCCTACTCCCTTCCTTCCTGAAGCTATAAGCGGAACTCTGGAGTGGGGAACGGACTTCTGGCGAATGCCAGTTGAGACTATAAGAGACGGAGCCGGGGATTGTGAGGACACAGCATTACTGTTAGCCAGCATGCTGCTGAATTATAATCAGAGAAAGTTCCCTGTCTGGATAGTGGGAGCTAAGACCCCAGGTTCCCCACCCAAGGCACATGTTGCTGTTGCCATCCCCAGTAAGAATAACCAGCTTACTATTTTTGATATAGCCGCCCATTATTACACCCCTTATACTCCCTCTCCCATTCCCGGTCTCGGCAGCAAAGACATTCCACAAGCCATTGACCACTGGCTAACCTACTTAGAAAGAAAATTGCCTGGTGCCCAAGTATATGTTGCATTTTCTGAGGATTTTTACCAGGAGTTTTCCGGTAACCAGGAATTTGTAGATTGGGTAAGCAAGCTTCTCACCTAGTTGTTACCCAAATAGAGCGCATGCTATAATCAATCTCACCATGAGAGTCTCAGAGCTAGGGGAATTCGGGCTGATTGACCTCCTGGCTAAAATGGTTAGTAGCTCCCAGGATAAACAAACCCCTGCCTGGCAGCGACTCATAATCGGCATTGGTGATGATGCTGCTGCCTGGTATGGTGATACCTCGACCCAGCTGGCTACTGTTGACTCCCTCATCCAAGATGTCCACTTTTCCTTAGATACAATTTCTTGGGAGGAAATGGGATGGAAGGCACTGGCAGCTAACCTGAGTGATATTGCCGCTATGGGTGGCGTGCCTAAATACGCATTGGTATCGTTAGCCCTGCCCGGTCATACTGAAGTAGAGGATGTTACTGCCCTCTATAGGGGAATGATGGAAGGAGCACAGGAGTTTGGCGTCGCCATAGCTGGAGGAGATACCAGTAGCGCCCCCTTAGTTATTATTACTATTACCATTTTAGGCAGCACCAAAAGTCAGGGTAAACATATACTCACCCGCTCAGGAGCCAAGCCGGGCGAGAAGGTAGCGGTTACTGGTGAGCTGGGGGCGGCTGCCGCTGGCTCAGAAATGCTCACTAAACAGCTCCAATTTGACGCTGATACCGCTAACTGCTTAAGAAGAGCTTTCCTTCACCCCTGTCCCCGAATAGCTGAAGGACAATTACTGGTAGAAAAAGGGGTGAAAACAGCTATTGATATTAGTGATGGGTTGATTTCAGACCTAACCCATCTATGTAAAGCCAGTCAGGTTAGTGCCCGAATAGAGATTGACCGTGTGCCCGTTCCGCCCGTAGTCAAAGCTAACTTTGGTGACAGAGCACTGGAGCTGGCATTATCGGGGGGAGAAGACTACGAACTTCTATTTACCGGAAGTAGTGAGATTATTGATAGGGTAACCAGAGCTGCCGCTTGCCCGGTAACAGTAATTGGTGAAATCGTAGCTGACGAGCCAGGCAAGATAACCCTGGTTGACAGCAAGGGAAACCCGGTTAGCCTTCATAAGGCAGGGTGGGAACACTTTACGACAACATGAAGCTAAGTCAATATACGAACCGTCTTGAGCTAATCAGCCATAGCCCGGAGCAGACCCAGAGGTTGGGAGCCGGTATCGGTGAGCTAGCCCTGCCTGGCGATATTTTTCTCTTAGTCGGAGGCCTGGGAACAGGGAAGACCTGCCTCACCCAGGGTATTGCCTGGGGACTAAATATCAAAGAATATGCGCTCAGCCCCTCCTTTGTCATCATTAGACAGCTCTACGGCAGGCTGCCTCTATATCACATAGACCTATATCGGCTCAACCATATAGAAGAGATTGCAGAATTGGGCTTAGATGACTACTTATATGGTAATGGCATTTGTGTAGTAGAATGGGCAGAAAAGGGGCTAAGCCTGCTGCCAACGGAACACCTGCTAATTCAAATAGGCTATCTTTCCAATAGTGAGCGCAGCTTTCAATTTGAACCCAGTGGACAACGCTACCAAGAAATAGTAACGCAACTAAAGCAATTTTCCCTTAATCCGTAGAAAGGGCTACTAATGCAATTGGCTATAGACACCTCAACCGATACCGCTAGCCTGGCTCTGGTTCAGGACGGCGAAGTGCTGGCTGAATTAACCTGGCGTTGCGGGCAAAACCACACTATCCAGCTACTACCCCACCTAGCTCACCTGCTGAATCAGACCGGGTTAAGCCTTCAATCCACCAGTGGCATTATCGTCGCCAAGGGACC
Organism: Dehalococcoidia bacterium; assembly: GCA_030643695.1. Classification (GTDB taxonomy): domain Bacteria; phylum Chloroflexota; class Dehalococcoidia; order Dehalococcoidales; family DAOWKM01; genus DAOWKM01. Next base: position 9,435 of record DAOWKM010000049.1, read on the forward strand.
AGGGAGCTTCAATGGATTACGAGTGGGAGTTAGCACTGCCAAAGGGTTAGTCTTCAGCCTGGGAATCCCAATAGTTGGCATCAGCACCCTGGAAGCAGCCGCCTACCAGCATGCCGAAACTGGCTTGCCCATCTGCCCGATATTTAATGCCGGTAGAGGGGAGATTGCCACAGCAACATACCAGATGAAAGGCAATGAGTGGTGCCAGCTTATCCCTGAGCACATAACTACCGTTGAAGCTCTATGCCCACAGATAACTAGAAAAACCATATTTTGCGGTGAGTTCATACCACTCATCGCCACAGAGCTAACAAAGCAGCTTGGACAAAGAGCGGTAATATCATCTTCAGCCGCCAGACTGCGGCGAGCCAGCTTTTTAGCTGAGCTTGGGCTCAAGCGGCTTGATGCTGGCGATTACGATAACCCAGCCACCCTACAGCCACTATATCTCAGGCGACCAGCCATTACCAAACCCAAACACCGGTAAAGAGGAGGAGATAGATATTGAACTGGCCTCAAATACCAATTGATGCTAACAAGGGATATGACCTGTGTTTTGGCTGCGGGCAGAATAACCCTATTGGGTTGAAATTGAATTTTCAGTGGGATGGCAAAACAGCCAGGGCAGAGTTCATCCCCACCAAGTTCTACCAAGGCTGGTCAGGATTGCTTCATGGTGGAATCATAACTACTATCCTTGATGAGGCTATGGGCTATGCTGCTTCATCTGGGGGTGTGAATTGTGTTACTGCTAGCATAGAAGCTAGATTCAGACGCCCAGCCTCAATAGATGAGCCGCTCATCATCACCTCCTCTATAACCAGAAAGACGAGAAAGCTGGTTGAAACTAAAGCAGTCATATTCTTGAAGGATGGCACTATAATAGCCGAGGGCAGAGCTAAACAATTTGTTGTTAATGCAAAGTCGGACAGCATAAATAACAAGGAGGGGGAAACCTAAAGTAATGCCTAGTAGCTTCTCAACCAACAAAGGGAAGGTGGAATGGTCTCTAGTTCTTATCAAGCCTGATGCTATACAGAGGGGGTTAGCTGGCACTATTATTAGCCGCCTGGAGAGGCAGGGGCTCAAGCTGATAGCGCTCAAAATGCTTCATATGGATAGAGCATTGGCTAAGCGACACTATGCTATCCATAAAGATAAGTCTTTCTTCAACGGCTTAGTAGATTATATTAGCTCTACCCCGGTAATTGCCATTGTCTTTGAAGGGGAAAAGGCAGTGGAGGTAATCAGAAAAACAATGGGAGCCACTGACCCGGCTAAGGCTAAGGCAGGAACTATCAGGGGTGATTTCGGCTTAGATATAGAACGCAATGTAGTGCACGGTTCTGATTCAATAGAAAGTGCCAGGGAGGAAATCAGGCTATTCTTTTCTAAGGATGAAATTTTTGATTACTACCGGGAAATTAATAGCTAGGTTATTGAATCCTGACCACAGGGCTTGCCTGACTCCATAGCTCATCCAGTTGGTAGTATTCCCGCTCAAAGGAAGCAAAAATATGGACGATAACATCACCAAAGTCGAGAAGGAGCCATCCTGAATCTGCCGTGCCCTCACGATGGTAAGGTAAAATACCCTCCTTCTTTAGCACCTGCCCAATTTCATCACAAATAGTTTTAATCTGCCTCTCAGAGTCGCCACTACAAATCACAAAATAGTCGGCAAAGCTACATACCCCTCGGGTATCCAGCAGCACAATATCCATAGCCTGTTTATCATTGGCTGCCTCTACCGCTCTGCGGGCTACTTCTATCGCTTCCAGAACTCAACCCCTATGCTCAATAGCTTGATTAATATTATACCACAATAACAATAATTTGAGGTTGCTAAGCAGGCTTGAAGTTAAAAAAGAAGAGTGGTATATAATAGTTTTAGAATAACTAGGAGATGGAAATAAATGGCAGGGTTACTTTTTGGAACCGCAGGCACTCCCCATAGCGCTAGAGAGCGGTCAACTATAGGGGGGATTGAGCGGATTGCCGAGCTTGGACTGGGCTGTATGGAGATAGAATTTGTTCAAGGGGTAAGAATGGGTGAGGCAGGGGCTCACCAGGTTGCTGAAGCGGCAACCAGAGAGGGGATAAGGCTATCGGCTCACGCTCCTTACTTCATCAACTTTAATGCCCATGAGCCAGAGAAGATAAGGGCTAGCCAGGATAGGCTACTTCAGACAGCCCGCATTGCCTCTTTGTGCCGGGCAGAAAGTATCGTTTTTCATACCGCTTTCTATCTCGGCGACCCACCAGATAAAGCCTATAACCGGGTAAGGCAATATCTGGAGGAAACACTAAACCAGCTAAGAAAAGAAGATAATCGGGTGTGGATTAGACCAGAAGTCTTGGGCAAGCCCAGCCAGTTTGGAACTGTAGACGAAATACTTAACCTGTGTACCGAGCTAGAAGGACTAGCCCCCTGTATAGACTTTGCTCACTGGCATGCCAGGACAAGAAGATTTAATTCTTATCAGGAGTTTGTCTCTATCCTAGAGCAGATTAAGGAGCGATTGGGCAGGGTTGCCCTAGACAATATGCATATTCATGTGTCTGGTATTGCCTATGGTAACAAGGGGGAAATAAAACACCTAAACCTGAAGGAATCAGATTTTCAATATACTGAGCTCCTACAAGCATTAAAGGACCATGATGCCAAGGGTCTGGTTATCTGTGAAAGTCCCAATCTGGAAGAGGACGCCCGGCTTCTCCAAACTACCTACCAAAGCCTGACGACAGGAGATTAACCACCGCTAAACCATTGCTTTTCTCTTTAGCTACTATTTCTGGTATAATTATATTGTAGAAATAATAAATCACATTTGAGATGAAAGACGAAGATGAACTGGAAGCGTAACAGCCTAATATATATACTTATTCTAATTGTCGCTATATTTCTTATTGCTCGGCTTATTCCTACAGCAGAAAAACCGGCTGAAATCGGTTTGGATAAAGCAATAGCTATGTCACAAAGTGGCGAGATAGAGGAGCTGTTAATAGAGGAGGATGAGCTACTAATTACTACTACTGAGGGCGCAAAGCTAAAGGCGGTTATCGGTAACCTCAATTATGTTGACCTTCAGGAACTCGGACTCAACCTCAAAGGAATAGACTACAAAGTAACGCCGGCAAAAGGATTTGACTGGGGTAGTCTACTGATTAGCTTCCTTCCCCTCTTACTTCTCGGTGCTCTGCTCTTCTTTCTATTCCGCAGGGCGCAAGGGGCTAATAGTCAGGCGATGAGTTTTGGTCGTAGCCGAGCCCGATTGTTATCAGCGAATACACCAACAGTAACCTTTGAAGATGTAGCCGGAGTAGAGGAAGCCAAGCAGGAACTGCACGAAGTAGTAGATTTCCTCAAATCCCGTGAGAAGTTCCAGAGTCTGGGAGCCCGCATCCCAAGAGGACTATTATTAATAGGTCCCCCAGGCACAGGAAAAACATTACTGGCTCGGGCAATAGCTGGTGAAGCTGGGGTGCCTTTCTTCTCTATCAGTGGTAGTGAATTCGTTGAGATGTTCGTTGGCGTCGGTGCCTCCAGAGTGCGTGACCTCTTTGACCAAGCTAAACGCAATACCCCATGCATTATCTTTATTGATGAGATTGATGCCGTAGGGCGTCATCGTGGCGCTGGATTGGGCGGCAGCCATGATGAGAGGGAGCAAACCCTTAATCAGATTCTGGTAGAGATGGATGGCTTTGACACCAATACTAGTGTAATTGTTCTGGCAGCTACCAACCGACCTGATATACTTGACCCGGCTTTACTTCGCCCCGGTCGATTTGACCGACGAGTAATCCTCGACCGACCGGATATTAACGGTCGGGTAGCAATCCTCAAGGTTCATTCCAGTGGCAAGCCCCTAGATGAGTCAGTCAACTTAGAAATGCTAGCTAAAGAGACAGCCGGTTTTAGTGGTGCCGACCTAGCCAACCTGGTTAACGAGGCAGCCATCCTGGCTGCCAGGCGTGGTAAGAAAACTATTGAGACGAAGGAGTTTGAAGAGTCTATAGACCGGGTGATGGCTGGTCCAGAGAGGAAAAGCCGGAGGATAAGCCCTAAGGAAAAGGAAGTCACCGCCTATCATGAGGCAGGGCACGCCCTTGTCGCCAGAATGTTGCCTAATATTGACCCGGTACATAAAATCTCAATAGTAGCCCGCGGTATGGCTCTTGGCTACACCAAGACATTGTCAGAAGACCGCTATATGTGGACACGTTCTCAATTCAACGATACTCTGGCTAGCCTTTTAGCCGGGCATGTTTCCGAGGAGTTAACCTTTAATGAAATGACGACAGGAGCCGCCGACGATATCGAGCGAGCTACCAAGCTTGCCCGCAAGATGGTAACCGACTATGGGATGAGCGATAAGCTGGGACCACGAACCTTCGGACATAAGGAGGAGCTAGTCTTCCTTGGTCGCGAAATCTCCGAGCAAAGGAATTATAGCGAGAAGGTAGCTCAGCAGATTGATGACGAGGTTCATAATATTATCCAGCATGCTCAAGAAGTAGCCAGGAGGATTCTAACTGAAAACAGACCAAAATTAATACAAATTGCGGAAAGACTCATTGCCCATGAGACCCTAGAGGGCGAAGAGCTGGAATCACTATTTAATGAAACTGCTCCCAAACCTACCCTAGAACCTACAGCCGCACCCGATTAGGAACGAGACAGGCTACTCCAACACAGCCAAGACCAAAAAACCTTGCCAAAACTCCTTGGTTGAGAAGTAAAACAATCAAAGTCAAGCCCGGTCTGCTTCTTATTGATAACCCATTGACAGCAGCGCGTATAATTGGTGTGGTTGGAACAATAAAATAAAGAAGGAGGTGCTAGGGTGAAAGCAGAGGTAATTAATCAGCGTCTGGTTAAGTTTATCTGGGCAGCGGCTATCTTTTTTGCCTGGAGTCTGATTCAGGGGGCTATTCAGACACAGGAGCCAGTACGTCTATTTATGGAGCAGGGACCAGGAGCCATGATAGGTGGCGCTCATGTTCACATTGGTCTCATGGGATGGATGTCTCTGGCGTTAATGGCAGGCATTTACTACCTTGTGCCTATTCTCAGTGGCAAGTCTATTGTTTGGTCTAAGCTTATTGAGTGGATATTCTGGATTTTCGTGGTTTGTGTGGCAATTGGTGGTGCCTTGAAGATAATTGGTGGCGTTGTCGGTGGTAATGCGTTTGCCGCTGGTATGAAAGGAGCAGAGCTTACTAGCATCATTCTTCCCTATGCGATGCCAGCCCGTATGCTATGCACGATCTCTGCCATTGTCGGTGTAATGTTCGTGGTGCAGATATTAGTCTCACTTACCCGGGGGCCTAAGGCAACTAGTTAAATTCAAGGGTAAAGACCTTTATAACAAATTACTCTCTTCGGCTAGTAATATACTCGGCTAGTTCGGTTAATGCTCGTTGACTGACACTATCCGGCAATGATTTAAGGCTATGGCAAGCCTTAGAGGCATAACCTGAGGCAACCTTGTAACATTCCGGAACAATTGATGAATTACGAATTAAGTCTATTGCCAGCCTTACATTTTCCTGTTTATCCCTGCCCTGAAACAACCTCTTTACCGGGTTCTCCTCAGGATAACGCTCTAAAAGAAGCATTGCCGGCAGGGTAAGGGTGCCCTGAACTAAATCCGAGCCCACCGGTTTACCCAATTCCTCCTCACTGCCAATAAAGTCCAGGATATCATCCACAATTTGAAAGGCAATGCCGAGGTTACAACCATATTCTTTTAGAATCTGAATCGACTTTTCTGGGGCTTGACTCAAAATAGCCCCCGATTCTGTAGCCAGGGAAAACAGAGAAGCAGTCTTTCTGGAAATCCTCTGGAAGTAATGCTGACGAGTCTGCTCCAGATTAAACGCATTGAAGGACTGGCTTAGCTCTCCGCTGGAAATAGTCATAATAGTCTGAGATGAGAGCTTCATTACTTGCAGATTCCCGGTGGTGGCGACAAGCTCTCCTCCTTTAGCAAACAGGTAGTCCCCTAAGAGCACAGCCTTGTCTTCACCCCATACCTTATTAATTGTTGGCCGACCACGGCGAACCGAAGACTTGTCAACGGCATCATCATGAACCAGAGTAGCGGTATGATAAACCTCAACAGCGGTAGCCATAGGCAGAAGGCAATCAAGGTTGTAGTCATAAAACTTGCCCGTTAGGAGAACAAGTGCTGGCCGAATTGCCTTACCACCACCCCTCAGACTATAGTCCAGCAACTCAGATAGCCAAGGAAAATCAACCTGGCTAACTGCCTTCAATCTATCCTCTACCTTGACCAAATCTTCCTGAACAGACTCATAGATTTCGCTTAGCGGCAAGATTCTCCCCTCCCACCCACTAACAGTGGTCTTGTCCCAACCGACTCGTCTCCTCTTCTATCAGCCCTTCATCTAACTTAGAAAACAGAGGCTGGGGGGGAGATAACCCCTGCCCCGGTGGCGGCGATTGTAACTGCCAGCCGCCATCCTCTATACTGCCCTTAAAACCAAGAAACCTATGTAACCTCTGAGAGCTAAAGGGCAAAAAGGGATAAAGTATCGTTTTCAGGCAGGAAATTACATAGAGAGCTACATACAGAGAGTCGGCTGCCGCCTGCCTGTCCTCTTTGATTATTTTCCAGGGCGACTTTTTATCGAGATATTGGTTGGTCTCCTGTGCTAACTGCATAGCCCACATTATTGCCTGCTTAAACTGGCACTTGGAAAGATTCATGCCAACGCTTCTAAAATCTTCTTTGGTATCTTCTATCATGTTTGCGGTGGACTCATCTATACTTAGATTAAGTTTATACATATCTACACTAATATCTACACTAAGGTCATCCATATATTTACAAAGGACATCATAATTACTATGTGTTGGCACGCAGCCATTGAAGCTACGATAGGTAAAGGTGAGCACCCGGTGAACCAGGTTGCCATAAGTAGCCACCAATTCATTATTGTTACGGCGAAGGAACTCACGCCACGAAAAATCGGTATCCCCTGTCTCTGGCATATTTATTGATAAGAAATAGCGCAATGGGTCAGGAGCATAGCGTGACAGGTAATCAGGTAGCCAGACTGCCCAATTGCGACTGGTTGAAAGCTTTCTGCCCTCAATAGTTAAGAACTCATTAGACGGCACATCGTAGGGCAGATTAAGGTTGCCATAGCCCATCAACATCGCTGGCCAGATGACAGTATGAAAGATAATATTATCCTTACCAATAAAATTGTAAACCTTGGTGGTATTATCCTGCCAAAAACAGCGCCACTTTTCCTCATCTCCGCTGGACTTAGCCCACTCCTTGGCTGCTGAGAGGTAACCGATGACAGCCTCAAACCATACATAGAGGCACTTGCCCTCAAAGCCATCAACGGGCACTGGTATTCCCCAACTTATATCACGAGTAATAGCCCTGTCCTTCAGCCCTCCTTCAAGATAGCTTATGGTAAAGTTAAGCACATTCTGCCGCCAGTGGGTCTGCTGCTTTACCCAGTCTAAAAGCCTATCCCGGAAAGCACTCAATCTTAAGAAAAAGTGCGCTGAATCCTTGAACCGGGGAGTAGCCCCACAGAAGGAACACTTTGGGTCAATCAGCTCAGCAGCATTTATCGGTTTGCCACAGTCATCACACTGGTCACCCCTGGCTCCAGAAGAATAACAATAGGGGCAAGTGCCTTCAATATACCGGTCGGTCAGAAAGCGACGGCAATTAGGACAAAAGGGCTGGGATACAGTAGCTTTATAAATATAACCTTTGTTAAGTAGGGCAAGGAAAATATCCTGGGATACCTCAGCATGGTTAGCAGTATCGGTATCGGTAAATAAATCAAAGGAAATGCCTAACTTCTGCCACGAATCAAGAAACTGCTGATGATACTGGGTCGCTATTTCACTAGGCTTCTTCCCCTCCCGCTCAGCCTTGATAGTTATTGGTGTGCCATGCATGTCTGAGCCCGATACCATTAATACCTCATTCCCCTTAGTCCGGTGGTAGCGGGCAAATATGTCGGCGGGCAAATATGCCCCAGCAATATGCCCCAGATGTAATGGACCATCAGCATAGGGCCAAGCCACCCCAATAAGAATTCTCTCACCCATAATCTATTCCCTAACTATTACTTTTCAGGGAAGAAGGTAAGTATCTCTTGCCCCTTCTCCTCTATATAATGAGCATAGCCCTTGTTTAGGCAACAATCAATGCAATAGTGTAAAGTCTCACCCTCTTCCCCTTCAACCCCATCCTTTTCACCGATAGCTAAATAACGCTCCGAGTGCCTTATAATGCGACCGCATCCATCACAACGGATGTCACCGATAGCTATACAACCACGACGCATAACTAACCTCCTGTCAAACTCTGCCTAATATTTACTTGCTTACCCCAAGCCAAGTCCGATACAGCTCTTTCTTTGATAAACCTGTTTCTTTAGCTACCTTGGCTACTGCCTCTCTAGCTGCTACCCCAGCCAGACGCATATGATGTAGCTGCTTCTCAGTATCTGGCGTCAATTGAGGTTTATCCCTTTCCCTCTTGCCCTCAACAACTAAGGTAAACTCACCCCTTGGCTCAACAAAGTGCTCTATAGCCTGGCTTATCCTCCCCCGGAAAACCTCTTCATGAATCTTGGTAAGTTCACGACAAACGGCTATTCTTCTATCTCCCAGAATAAGTAATATATCATTTAGTGCCGTCAGCAGCCGATGAGGAGATTCTAAGATTACAATAGTGCCATATTCATCAGCCACCGATTCAAGAAGATGCCGCCGGTCATTGGTCTTACGAGGTAGGAAGCCAACGTAGACAAACCTCTCTGTAGGCAACCCCGAGATAACGAGGGCAGTAACAACAACTGAAGGTCCAGGAATGGGAACAACCGGGATGCCTCGCTGATTAGCCGCCACAATCAGTTCATCGCCCGGGTCAGACATGCCTGGCATCCCGGCGTTAGAAACCAGAGCTATGTCCCCATCCTCAAGGCAACTTAGAACATAATTCAGTTTAGTCCACTTATTGCGCTCATGATAACTTGTCATCGGAGTCTTAATATCATAGGTAGTAAGAAGCCGTTTCGTCCGGCGGGTATCCTCAGCAGCAATAAGCTTCACTTCACGCAGGGTGCGAAGAGCACGCAAGGAAATATCCTCTAAATTACCAATTGGAGTAGCCACAATATAAAGGGTAGGCATTGCCTTTCTTCTTACCTAATCTTGATATTATAGCTTATAGTCCATCACTCGTCTACCGAGATTATGTATTAACCTCACCCCCTTTATCCCCCTTACCTAGGGCGAATTTATCCGGGGTAAAGTGCCGGGCAGCAAATTCACGCTCCCAGACCGGGTCTAATATCCTTGCCGCTTCCTGGGAATATCTGTCCAGGTCATCGGCAAGAGTGGTGACAAGCTCACACACCGGGGCATCGGTGGAACAGGGGTGAAATTCATCACAGAGTCCTCTCAGCACATGGGTATGGTCAATAATCATGCACGGGCGCAGCAGGTTATCGGTATACGGCTGACGGGCCCTAATCCCGCGGAAGTAGGGTGAGTTGATGACTTCCTTCAGGCTCTTTTGCTTGATATTGTC
>DAOWKM010000074.1 GCA_030643695.1 Dehalococcoidia bacterium
ACCCTCAATACAAGTAGCAAATGAGGCAAAGTCATGCTCGCCAATAAGAGCCAGGCACGCCCTATTCATCGCCTCAATATCTAGATGACCAGCAACAAAATAACAAAAACCTTCTCTAATTGGAGAGCGGATCGAGCCATTTAATATGTAGTAGTTATATTCCCGGCTAATGGCATCACGCCTAACATTAAAAGAATCCTCTACCCTATATGCCGCCCTGACAGCGATATCCCTGGGCAGATAGTAATTTAGCCCGTTTATAAATGTCTGTGGAGGAAGATGCGAATTAGTCCTGAAGCTAACCACCTGTCCCGTGGCATGAACCCCAGCATCAGTTCGGCTAGCTGACATCACCCGACTCCTCTCCCCAGTAAGTTTCCATATAGCTTTCTCCGTCTCCCCTTGAATTGTGGGCAGACTAGCCTGTAGCTGAAAGCCGTGGTAGTGTTTCCCATTATACTCCATAATTAATACAATCTTGATGAGATCGCTTATCAACCTCACCCCCTTAATTTACCCCAAAAATCAAGATTTTTGGGGACCCCTTAATCCCCCTCTCCATGATATGGATATATATTCCTACCATGAGGGGGAGGAATAAAAAAGAGGGGCGAAGCCCCTCTTATATAACAACTTCCCCTTCCCCTTGATAAGGGGAAGGGGATTAAGGGGATAGGGTTTCTCATGTTTATCACTCTAGGTAATCCCTTAACTTTCGGCTTCGGCTGGGATGGCGTAGTTTGCGAAGCGCCTTGGCTTCAATCTGGCGAATTCGCTCCCTAGTTACATTGAACTCCTTGCCTACTTCCTCCAGGGTCCGGCTTCGTCCATCCTCAAGACCAAATCTGAGTTGGAGGACCCGTTGCTCGCGATAGGTGAGGCTAGACAATACATCATCAATTTGCTCCTTAAGCAGTTGCTTGGAGGCAGCATCAACTGGCGGCAAGGCGCTCCTATCCTCTATGAAATCACTCAGGTCGCTATCCGCATCCTCGCCTATAGGCGATTCCAGTGATATTGGTAGTTGTGCTGACTTGACTATCTCCCTGACTTTTTCTGCGGTTATTTCCATTTCCTTACCGATTTCCCTAGGGGTAGGCTCTCGCCCATATTTCTGAGCTAGGTGACGGCTTGCTTTTAGCAGTTTATTAATGGTCTCAACCATATGAACCGGGATGCGAATAGTACGAGCCTGGTCGGCTATAGCGCGGGTAATAGCCTGACGAATCCACCAGGTGGCGTAGGTGCTAAATTTATATCCTCTATGGTAATCAAATTTCTGCACAGCTCTAATTAGCCCGATATTCCCTTCCTGAATAAGGTCGAGGAGTGACATACCTCGTCCGATGTGTTTCTTGGCGACACTAACTACCAAACGCAGGTTGGCTTCGGTGAGGTGTTCCTTTGCTTTTTCACCCTCACGCTCAATCTTCTCCAGATAAGCTTTTATTTGCTCCTCATAGACCTGAATGGAATTAATGAAATCAGGCTCTGTCACCAGATTTTCTACATCAGCTAGAGAAACACTCTCCCCAATGGCATTAAGGACTTTCTTTGGTAGCAGGTTACTATTCAGTGACAGGTTAATAAGGAGCTGTTCTGTTTCCGGTATGGACTTTTCTAACTGAAAAGCAATAGTTAGGACTAGTTGCTGGTCTATCTCATCATCAATGTTATCTCGCAATTTAGTATTGGAGAGGGTATCTACAAGGCTGGCGGTGGGGGTTAAACCAAGCTGTTTCTGGAGGAGATGGATAGCAGTAGAAGCCTGACCCAGCTCTTTGAGCATGGTAAGTATTATTTCTGTTGCTGAAGGGAGCCTTCCATACCTCTGTAGGTGGTCCTGTTTAATTTCACTGATGCGTCGGCCCTCCTCCATCTTTTTAGCTAGGGACTGTTCATCCTCAGCGGTGAGGAGAGGCACCCTGCCAATTTCATGAAGATAAATACGAACTGGGTCATCTACTATGTCCTGCACCTCTGCTGGTTCAAGAGGCTTTTCCAATTCAGAAGTTATTGAAGGTTCAAGCTCAACCTCTAGCTCTTTATCGCTCTCATTGGGGGGGAATGGCACGGAATGTTCACTGTTTTCTAAGCTCATTTTCCCACCTCCTTTGCCCCTGACCCTCTAGCTTCTTGAATAAAGACCTCTCCTAGTTGGGCGCTGACTTCTATCCCTTGCTCCTCGAGCTTAGCCAGCTCAGCAGCAGTGCCGCCTGATTCGGCTTCTAAGGCTAATACCGCCTCCCTTTTTGCCTCCAAACTGCGAAGGAATCTTTCCTGGAGGCGAAGAACACAGTTAGCATATTTTCGCTCTATCTGGTTGGCAGGTAAGCTCTTGTTAATCAGGGAATCAAGGTGTTCCCAAATTGCGGCATCAAGCTTCTCCTTAAGTGACGGTAGGTCATTAGCTTGTTGCCAGGCAATAAGGATTTCACGGTTTTCGCTGTTTTCAAAGTATTCCGGTAACAGGTTCCCGCTCTTGTCTTTAAGTTCAGGGTGCTGAAGCAGCAGGGCAAGACAATATTCCTCAACAGGACTGGACAAAAGTGGGCGTATGGCACGGGTTATGCGTTCTTGAATTGGCTTACCTGCCCGGTGCATATATCCTTTTAAGGCACGCTCCAAGTTATGATAGCTGGTCCCCGTCAGCTCGGCCAGTTTGTTTAGATAATGGTCTTGGCGGGCGACATCCTTTATCTCAGCGATTATAGGCAATAGCTTGCCCACGGCTAAAGACTTGTCCTTGGCTGTAGTCAAGTCAAGTTTAGCGGTAACCATATTAAAGGTGTAATCAACTACAGGTAAAGCCTCTTCCACCAAGCGTTGCCAAATCTTGGTATCCTGTTTAATAACATTGTCAGGGTCTCTTCCACTGGGGAGGATGATAACCTTTACCTCAGCGCCCAAGGTATTTTCATAGCTTACACCTCGTAGCATCGCTTCTTCTCCGGCAGTATCAGCATCAAGGGCTAAGGCTACATTTTTGGTCAGTCTCTTTAGAGTATTAACCTGTTGCTCGGTAACTGAGGTTCCCATAGAGGCAACTACATTGCTGAAACCATTCTGGTGAGCAGTGGTAACATCCATATAGCCCTCGACAATTACTGCCATATTTTGTTGCCTAATGGCTGCTGTGGCTAGGTTTATGCCATATAGACTACTACTTTTATCAAAGGTTGGCGTCTGTGGTGAATTGAGATACTTGGGTAGGGAATCATCAAGCACCCTGGCTCCAAAACCAGTAGAGCGTCCCTTGGCATCAAAAATAGGAAATATCAACCGATTGCGGAATCGGTCGTGGGTTTTTCCTGCCTCGGCTTCTATTATTAAGCCTGCGGTCAGCAGTTCATTCTCAGTGTAGTCTCTTTCCATCAGGTATTGCTTTAGAGCTTCCCAGCTATTTGGGCTAAGCCCCAGTTGAAAGTCGGCAATAGTTTTCGGTGATAAACCTCGGCTGGCTAGATAGTTTCTTGCCTTTTCTCCTGCCGGTGAGTTAAGCAGTAAATTATGGAAGTATTGGGCGGTTGCCTCATTCACCTGATATAGCCTTTCTTTTTTGTCTCTTCCGGCACCCTGCTCAGACCTTGATGGGATGGTAACCCCTGCCCTTTGGGCAAGAAGACGCAGCGCTTCCCCGAAGTCGATGCTTTCCCTTTTCATAATGAAGGAAAAGACATCACCGCCGGTATTGCAGGCACCAAAGCAGTGCCAGCTCTGCTGTTCAGGATAGACAAAGAAGGAAGGGTGCTTTTCACTATGGAATGGGCATAGTCCTCTAAAGGTTCGCCCCGCTTTGGCTAAAGAGGTATACTGGCTAACCACCTCTACAATGTCTGTTCTTTGCTTTACCTCGTCAATAACGCTCATCTTAATGTTTTGTAACCCTATCCCCTTTATCCCCTTCCCCTTGATAAGGTGAAGGGGAAGCATTGATTGTGAAGGGGCGAAGCCCCTTCAAACTACCCCTAATAATTTGTTATTTAGCCTTGCCTTTCACTAATGATAACTCTTCAGCCATTCTCAGGGCATATTGGTCGGTCATGCCAGCAATGTAGTCAACCACCCTTCGTTCGGTGTCATCGCTATAGAAGGAATATTCTGGTGGCAGCCTATCTTCATGCTCGGTGAAGTATTTATATAATAGGCGAAGTACCCCTCTTGCTTTTTCTGCCTCCCCCTGGGCTGAGCGAAGGTTGTATACTCGTTCAAAGAGAAATTTACGCAGAGTATCTGTTGCCTCTAGAATCTGGGGGCTCATTCCTATAATGGGGCTGATTGTAATATTATCACCCCTGGCTGCCCATGAGAAGTTAATAATATCACTGACCATAGTATTGATGCGTTGTGAGTGGGACAAGCCTACTACCTTAATGGCGGAAAGTGGTAAGTCGCCATTGGTGATGATGCCAGCCCTTATTGCATCACCAATATCATGGTTAATGTAGGCAACAATATCGGCAATCTTACATACCTCACCCTCTAGGGTATTTACCTTTCCCCAGCCTTGTCCCAGGAGAGCCACCCTTGTCTTGGAGTGATTCAGGATGCCGTCTCTCACCTCCCAGGTAAGATTGAGCCCCTGGCCATCATTTTCTAATAGGTCAATAACTCGTAGGCTTTGCTCATTGTGTCTGAACCCCTGATGGTAGAGTTCATCTAGAACCTCCTCACCAATATGACCGAAAGGGGTATGACCTAGGTCATGCCCCAGGCTAATTGCCTCAGTCAGGTCTTCATTAAGGTTTAGCGCCCGGGCTATGGTTCGAGCTACTTGAGAAACCTCCAGGGTGTGGGTGAGGCGGGTTACATAGTGGTCGCCCAGGGGAGCGATGAAGACCTGAGTCTTGTGTTTGAGGCGGCG
>DAOWKM010000077.1 GCA_030643695.1 Dehalococcoidia bacterium
AAGCTCTGCCCCCTGATTGGCCCGGTGGCTTCTGGCTTCATTGGGGAGTGTTCGTTGTTATCATCTTGGTTTTTGTTTTAGCTATGGTTATGGGGTTTATCTACCTTGAGCGGAGGGGGATAGGGCGTTTCCAAGTGCGTCCCGGCCCCAATCGGGTGGGACCCTTTGGCCTTCTTCAGCCAGTAGCTGATGCCATTAAGGTATTGATTAAGGAAGACATTATCCCGGCTAAGGGGGATAAGTGGGTTCATTGGCTGGCACCAGTAGTTGCCTTTGTTCCGGCGTTGATGATTTTTACGGTAATCCCATTTCAGAATGGGGCACTCCTTGCTGACCTTAACATCGGCATTCTTTATGTGGTAGCTATTAGCTCGGTGAGCGTGGTCGGTGTGTTTATGGCAGGCTGGGCTTCCAGCAATAAATACTCTCTTCTCGGTGCTATGCGCACTGTAGCCCAGGTAGTGAGCTATGAGATTCCAATGGGGCTGGCTATCATTGGCGTTGTGCTAATCGCTGGCTCTCTATCTATGAACAATATTGTAGAGGAGCAGAGTATTCCCTTTATTTTGCTACAACCATTGGGTTTCCTTATCTTCTTTCTGGCAGCGCTGGCTGAGATTAACCGCACCCCATTTGACCTTCTTGAGGCTGAATCAGAGATTGTGGCTGGCTTTCACACAGAGTATTCCGGGATAAAATTTTCCCTGTTTTATTTAACGGAATACGCTGAAGCCTTGGCTATCTCAGCCATAATTACTACCCTCTTCCTTGGCGGCTGGAGAGGACCTCTGCTGCCTCCCCTCCTCTGGTTTTTGATTAAGGTATTTTTTGTGTTTTTCCTGATTTTCTGGGTGAGGAGCACTATACCCCGCTTGAGGATAGACCAGGTAATGGCATTTGCCTGGAAATGCCTCCTCCCCTTAGCCTTGATTAACCTGTTTATCACTGGCATCCAGGTAATTGTTTGGCCTGAGGTCTTACCCTGGACAGTGATGTTTTTGAACCTAGCTATAATGGCAATATTGATAGTCCTATGGTCTAAGTTTTTCCAGTTAGGAGGGGGTAGGGTTGAAGTTTGAACGCTATGGCATTGGTGTCGCCAAGGGAATGACTTTAACCCTTGAGCACCTGTTTCGGAAGCCGATTACAACGCAGTATCCTGAAGAAAGACTTACCATTTCTCGGCGGTTTCGGGGTAATGAACTGGTCAGGGATGAGGAGCGATGCACTGGTTGCACTACCTGTGCCCAGAGTTGCCCCCATGGTGTTATTAGTATTGTATGCCAGGAGGCAGTATCCCGGAGGTCAGGTATAGCACCATGTAGCCAGGCCTGTCCTGCTGGTATAGATGTGCCTCGCTATGTCCGCTTCATTGCTGAGGGTAAGCCCTCTGAGGCGGTGGCTGTAATCAGAGAGAAAGTTCCTTTCCCGGGGGTACTTGGTCATGTTTGCATCCATCCCTGTGAGACCAAGTGCCAGCGAGCCCCCCTTGATGAGGCTATCGGTATTCGGCTCCTCAAGCGGTTTGCTACTGAGCATGATGCCGGGTTATGGAAACTAAACTCTAAGATTGCCCCTGCTACCGGTAAGCGGGTTGCCATTATTGGCTCAGGACCAGCAGGGCTGACATCAGCCTATTACCTGGCTAAGCTTGGCCATTCAGCGACTGTCATTGAAGCACTACCAGAGCCGGGCGGCATGATGCGATTTGGTATTCCTGACTACCGATTGCCCAAGAATATTCTCAACTCTGAGATTGATGAGATAAAAAGCATTGGTATTGATATAAAAACAAGTATGAGGGTGGACTCGATAGACAATCTCTTTGAGGAGGGATACAATGCTATCTTTTTAGCTATTGGGGCACATCAGGCTATCAGGATGAGAGTCGAGGGAGAGGACAACCCTAAAGTGAGGGATTGTGTATCCTTTTTAAGGGATATAAGCTTGGGCAAAGAAGTGAGATTAGGCGACAGGGTAGCTGTTGTTGGCGGTGGGAACGCCGCTATAGATTCAGCACGAACTGCGCTCCGCCTTGGCGCTAGGGAGGTAACCATCGTCTATCGTCGGACCCGGGTTGAGATGCCGGCTAGCCCCGAGGAAGTTGAAGGAGCTCTCCATGAAGGGATAAAAATTCACTTCCTGGTAGCACCCTCAAAGATAATTAGCCGGGATGGGCAACTGGAGTTGGAGTGTATTCGCATGAAGCTGGGCGCACCCGATGCTAGCGGGAGACGGCGACCTGAGCCAATTGAAGGCAGTGAGTTCACTATGGATTTTGATACTATTATAGCTGCCATCGGTCAGCGTCCAGAGATTCCTAAACAGTTTGACTTATCTATTGGACGGGGGAATACTATTCAGGTTGACCCTGATACCCTTACCACCAGCAGGAAGGGCGTCTTTGCCGGTGGCGATGCGGTGAGCGGACCAGCTTCTGTTATTGAGGCGATTGCTGCCGGAAGGAAGGCAGCAGCTTCTATAGATAAGTACCTAGGTGGTATAGGAAACATTGATGAAACACTGGCACCACCTGAAGAGGCAGTAACCCCGCTTGGGGTGGCTGAGGAGGGATGGCGACCACAAATACCTACCTTACCGCTTGACCAGCGGGTTAGCAGCTTTAATGAGGTAGAACTTGGATTGAATGAAGAAGTAGCAACTAAAGAGGCAAAGCGGTGCCTGAGATGTGACCTTGCCTATTTAGTAGATAAGTTTGAGGTGGATGCTGGCATCTGTATGTTTTGCGGTTTGTGTGTTGAGGCTTGCCCTTATAATGCCTTGTTTATGGGTTATTCTTACGAGCAGGCTAAATATCGGCGACAGGAACTGGTGCTGTCTAAGGAGGATTTATTACCCTCAGATAAGAGGCGACCCAGTGGTTATGCCCGACCTGAGGTTGAGGTAACCTTACCCAAGCAGACCCTGCTCCTTGACCGGGATAAGGTGAAGAAATGATAGGACTACAGATTGCTTTCTGGATATTAGTTGTAGTAGGTATTGCCTCCGCTTTAGCTGTGGTTTTACTTCGTGATATTTTCCGAGCGGCTCTTTCCTTGATTCTGTGCTTCCTAACTGTGGCTGGAATCTATGTTACCCTTAGCGCTGACTTTCTGGCAGCGGTGCAGGTTCTGATTTATGTTGGTGCTATATCAGTGCTAATTATTCTGGCTATCATGATGACCAGAGAGGTTCAGCAGGGCAGTCCTTCCAACAAACTACGAATTCCGGCTTTTGTAGTGGCTACTCTATTTTTAGGGGCTCTCGTTTTTGCTATGATTAATACTCCGTGGCAAATAGCCAGTATGCCTCCTCTGGAACCAACCACCGCCGCTCTGGCTATCAAGCTTTTTGGTGAAAATGGCTTTATTTTGCCACTGGAGATTGCCCCCCTCCTTTTGCTAGCGGTCATTTTAGGGACTATTGTTCTGGTTAAGGAGAAATAATATAAATAAGAATGAGAAATGAGAGAGGCGAAGCCTCTCTCATAACCCGTCCCCCTCTCCTTTGAAGGAGAGGGGGATAAAGGGGGTGAGGATGATAAACAATTTAGGTTTAGACCATTACCTTATACTGTCAGCTATTCTATTCTCTATCGGGTTATATGGTGCCCTGGCTAAACGCAATGCCATAGCTATCCTGATGTCTATTGAAATTATGCTGGTTGCGGTGAGTATCGCTATGGTTGCTTTCTCTCGGTATATTGTGCCCTTGCTGCTAACCGGGCAGGTTTTTGTTATTTTCATTATGGTGGCGGCGGCGGCTGAGACAGCCGTTGGCTTAGCCATAATAATGGCTATCTATCGTAGCCGTGAAACTATAGATGTCACCAAGATTGACTTGATGAAATGGTAACCTTGGGCTGTTTATTAAGGGGTAGATTGAAGGGGCAGAGCCCCTTCAAAAGTAAACTTCCCCCCTCTCCTTTGAAGGAGAGGGGGATACAGGGGGTGAGGTAGTAGAGTGTGGGGGGCATAAAGCTTAATGCTCACAGAAGGGGAGCAGTTTATAGAAAGGTGATAAGGAAGCTGTGATGCCATACCAGTTAATTTGGCTTATTTTTTTACTACCACTTTTCTCATTCTTAATAATTTCTTTAATTTTCAGGCCTTTCCTGAACCATAAACCAAAGCTCGGCGGCTATATTACCATTACTGCTATCTTTGGTTCCTTTATTCTGTCTATCTGGGCACTAATGAGCGTGCTGGCTACCCCTGGTCACGAGCTAATGATACCTGATATTAGCTGGGTAGTTATTGAGAATGGGGTTACCATTCATCTGGGGCTAATAATGGATTCCCTAACTGCAGTGATGCTCATTGTGGTTACCGTAGTCAGTCTTATGGTGCAGATTTACTCGCAGGGTTATATGGATGGCGACCCTGGTTATCACCGCTACTTTGCCTTTATGTCGTTGTTTACTGCCTCAATGCTGGGTTTAGTCCTGGCAGATAATCTGCTTTTCCTGTATGTATTCTGGGAGCTGGTTGGCTTATGCTCCTACCTTCTCATCGGCTTCTGGTTTCATCGCCCGGAGGCACGGAATGCAGCCACCAAGGCGTTTGTTGTTACCCGGATTGGTGATTTTGGCTTCCTGGCGGCTATCCTGCTTCTGTTTTCCCATACTGGCACCTTTGACATTGCTGAACTGCATGGTCTGGCGGTGGCTGGTGCCTTAGCTGGCACAACCCTTACCTGGGCAGCCATTGGCATCTTTGCTGGTGCTGTCGGTAAATCGGCTCAATTTCCTCTCCATGTATGGCTGCCTGATGCTATGGAGGGTCCGACGCCGGTTAGTGCCCTTATTCATGCTGCCACCATGGTAGCCGCTGGCGTCTTTTTGGTCGCTCGCATGTATCCCCTGTTTGCCCATTCAGAACAAGCCCTGCTCACAGTAGCTGTCATCGGTGGTTTCACTGCTATCTTCGCCGCTACTATGGGACTGGTTATGACCGATATTAAGCGAGTCCTGGCATATTCTACCATTAGCCAGCTGGGCTATATGATGCTGGGGCTGGGTACCGGTGGGATAGTTGTTGGCATATTTCACCTGTTTAATCATGCCTTCTTCAAGGCACTACTGTTTCTTGGGGCAGGCAGCGTCAATCATGCCACTGGCACCTTTGATATACGCCAGATGGGTGGACTGCGTA
>DAOWKM010000038.1 GCA_030643695.1 Dehalococcoidia bacterium
TATCGAAAAAGGATTAAAAGACCAGGTACTTCTGGGTGTTACAGGTTCGGGGAAGACCTTCACCATAGCCAATGTTATTGCAGAAGTCCAGAGACCATCCCTTGTCATAGCCCCCAACAAAACCCTGGCGGCTCAGCTTTACAGTGAGTTCAAGATACTATTCCCCGAAAACGCCGTGGAGTACTTTGTCAGCTATTACGACTATTACCAGCCTGAGGCATATATCCCCCGCACCGATACCTATATTGAGAAGGAGACTGACATAAATGAGGAGATTGACAAATTACGCCATGCCACCACCCGCGCCCTCTTTCAACGCCGCGATGTGGTTATCGTCGCCTCAGTATCGTGTATCTATGGCTTGGGTTCACCTGAGGAATACCACCGCTTTGTCTGCAATCTTAAGCAAGGCAGCAATTATAACCGACAAAAGCTCCTTCGCCAGCTGGTAGATATGCAATATGAACGAAATGATATTGACTTTTCCCGGGGTAAGTTCCGCATTCGCGGCGATACCCTGGAAATACAGCCAGCCTATGAGGAGATGGCACTGCGGGCTGAGTTCTTTGGCGATATTCTTGAGCGCATTATAGAGATAGAGCCGCTAACCGGTGAGTTCCTAACCGAGCTGGACTCAGTGGACATCTACCCCGCCAAGCACTTTGTTACCTCACATGATAAGCTGATGCTGGGTATTGAAAGCATAAAACAGGAGCTGGAAGAGAGACTGGGTGAGCTAAAACAGCAAGGCAAGGTATTAGAGGCGGCAAGGCTGGAGGCACGCACCAATTATGATATAGAAATGCTCAGGGAAGCAGGATACTGCGCCGGGGTGGAAAACTACTCCCGCCACCTGTCAGGACGCACTCCGGGCAGCCCACCGTGGACACTACTGGACTATTTCCCCGACGACTTCCTGCTATTTATTGATGAATCGCACATGACCCTGCCCCAGATTCGTGGCATGTACCACGGTGACCGCTCCCGCAAGGAAACTCTGGTGGAATACGGTTTTCGGCTGCCCTCGGCACTGGACAATCGCCCGCTTAACTTCATCGAGTTCAATGAGCGCATCAATCAGGTAATCTATGCTTCAGCGACACCAGCAGACTACGAGTATGAGCATAGCCAGCAGGTGGCGGAGCAGTTAGTCCGACCCACCGGTCTTCTTGAGCCTACCGTTGAGGTTAAGCCGACTAAAGGGCAGATTGATGACCTCCTTGACCAGATTAAGGCTAGGGTTGATAGTGGGGAACGCTGCCTGGTAACCACCCTAACCAAGAGGATGGCTGAGGAGCTGGCTGACTATCTAATAGAGATGGGAATAAAGACCCATTACCTTCACTCCGAGATTGAAACGCTGGAGAGGGTGGAGATACTGCGCGACCTTCGCCTTGGTGTCTATGATGTGGTGGTGGGGATAAACCTGCTCAGGGAGGGGCTTGACCTGCCCGAGGTGAGCCTGGTGGCTGTTCTGGATGCTGATAAGGAAGGCTTTTTGAGGTCGGAGGGAGCATTAATTCAGACTATGGGGCGAGCCTCTCGCCATATAGACGGTCATGTCATTATGTATGCTGATAATACTACCAATTCCATGCAAAGGGCTATAGAGGAAACACAGCGCCGCCGTCAGATTCAGGAAGCCTACAATAGAGAGCATGATATTACTCCCCAGGGAATAAGGAAGGCAATCAAAGATATTACCGAACGAGTGCGGGTAGTAGCCGAAACTCGCACCCCCTATGTTGCTGCTCCCATTGCCAAAGAAGATATAGCTCGCCTGATTAAAGAACTGGAATCGCAGATGAAAACCGCTGCCAGAAACCTGGAGTTTGAGAAGGCAGCATTATTGCGCGACCGCATCCTTGAACTGAGGAAGGATTGGTGATAATAGTCTGGATTCATTAGCCGGGGTTAAAGAATGCGTTTAGTAGTAACTATAGGTAATAGCTCGCTGGATAAGTATTCATGCAAGCTTGCTGAGAATCTAGATGTACCCGTAGTCTACACCGATATTTACCAGAAACTTGCCCAGTCTCGTAACATCTCTTGGTTATCAGCAGGAACGGTTAGGATTATCTGGTATGACTGGCGCTTTATCAGGATGCTCAATAAGCTAAGAGACACCATCCATTTACCAAATCATCACCTTGGGCGCTACGGAAACTTGCTGAGAGTGCCATATATCATAACTGTCCTTGACCTAATCAGATACTTTGACCTGAAGGGACACGCAACCTTTATCCATCGCCCGAATTCAAGGGACAGGTTCTACCTTAATCTTGATTCTAAGGGCATTAAAAAGGCGGCAGGAATAATAGCCATATCTCAAGCCACCAAGAACGACTTAATGCGTTACCTTGGCATACCAAGCGAGCGAATTAGTGTTGTTTATTTGGGGGTTGACCACAAGCTTTTCCAGCCAGTGTCTCATCGCATATATAACCACCCCTATGTCCTTTTTGTTGGCTCAGAATATCCCCGA
>DAOWKM010000103.1 GCA_030643695.1 Dehalococcoidia bacterium
CGGAACAGGTCTTGGTATGGATATGCAAGTCTATTTTCATCTCTACTTCTTTTCCACGCTAATGATATACCAATCTTCAGGTGGGTCATACCGAGTATCAACGAGCAGGTGAATGATACTTAGGTGGGGATATAAGCTCTTCAGGTCATTCAGGTCCACTGCCTCAAACCTCTTTTTATTATTGAGATAGGCTTGCTCAGTCAACGCATTTGATTCGTAACTCTCCCTGGTCCGCCTTAATATCCGCCTGATGGCTACCTCCTGCGGGCAGTCCGTTTGCAGGATAACGAAGGTCAAATTGTGTTTAGCCGCTATTGCTGCTGCCTGTCTTCTTAATGACTGTGTAATGAAGGTGGCATCAAGGATTACACCATTACTACTTTTTAGAATCTCATCCGCCTGTCGGAACACCTCGTCATAGACCATCGTTCGTTTGTCCATATTCGCCGCAACCTTTTCATCAAATATGTCCTCATTCTTCAGAACTTCCAGTCTAATCAGGTCAGTCCGAAGGAGGGGATAGCCCTTAATCTTTGATACCTCCTCAGTGGTCTCCGTTTTCCAGGTGCCGGGAAGTCCGCAGGCGATAAGCAAAAACCCAGTGCCTAGCTCACTTTCTATGAATTTGGCAAACGGCTCTTTCAATTTATTCGCCTCCTTTATCGCTTGACATTATCATATTGATTATAACTATACGAATTCTCTCCGTCATTGCGATTTCCCCCGTCATTGCGAGCAAAGCGAAGCAATCCCTCATAATTCCTCATACAAATCTCGCCATTCCTTATTCACACTATTGACTAACTCGATTTTCTTCTGTCTTGAACCACCCTTGAGCTGTTTCTCTCTCAAAATGGCATTCTCTATATCCTCAAACACTTCATAATACACAAGTTTAGTAATGTTATATTTCTTAGTAAGTCCTTCAGCCAGTTTTTCCTTATGCTCATAAACCCTTCTTTTTAGGTCATTGGTAACGCCTGTATAAACTACGGTATTCCTTTTGTTGGTCATTATATAAATGTAGTACTGCCTATCCATCTATGTTGTCTCTTGAGATTGCTTCGTCGCTGAGGCTCCTCGCAATGACATGAGAGAGTGACAAAAGCAAGTTAAAAAAGGCTTGCTAACTTACCCCAGCCTTGTTAATTTAACACCGTCATTGCGAGTTCTCCCTGTCATTGCGAGTGAAGCGAAGCAATCTCTAATAGTTCTTCATACAAGTGCCGCCTTCGCCATCTTCAATAATCTTCACTCCCAGTTGTTGCGGCTGTATTTACCATTGTTCCTGTTCCGCCTTCACAAATAGTTGGATAGTCCGAAGGGTGTCATCCGTGAAATATGTCTTTGTATCACGCCAAGTCTCAGCAATCTCCCTCAATATTTCTCGAAAATCCCAAAGGATTATACCTTCACGATCTGCTTGCTCCTTTGCTTTCTCATCCCACCCCCAAGTCACGATGACTTTTGAATAATTACCCCCTTTGAAGCCATATTTTCTAAGCTCAGTGAGTACCTCTCGTGCCCCAAACTTCCGATATATAAAATACCCGATAGTTCTTCTCTGACCAGCTTGTTTAGTACGTTCCTTAAGTTTTTCGGGTGAAAACGGATTAGCTGTTAGCTTCGAGTATGCACCTGAAATAGAAACACCGCTTTCGACATGATAGCGTTTAAGTCCTTCATCAGATGAAGCTTCTACCGCAAGAAGATCAATCTCATATTGCCCTGAACATTTAATATTTGAGATCGTAAACCAACCTTTCACATAGCGACAATAGGACTCTACGATTTTCTCAGTAGTTTCCACCAGACCATCCTCCATCTAGCTGTAATGTCATATAACCTCCATATAGCTGAACTCAGAATTCATCCAATCCGATTTATTTCACCCCATTTTCTATTACATCATATATACGATTCGGCAAGCTTGAAATACCCCTTGGCTATAGCTAAAACTTTTATCTTTTCCTCTTCTGAAATATAGGGGTCATCGAGCTTGAAGCTCTCTACCTTCCCTCGCACATAAGCCCGGTAACATTTATAGAAATTAAGCAGCTTTAGTAGCTCCTCATCCCTGCTTTCACCTACATAGGCGGTAACAAAGCTACGCGATAGGTCAGCCCGCCCATAATGGTCTAAATCCATAGCCAGAAAGGCAACCTCTGAGGCGACATCGCAATACCTAAACCTATCATTAAATTCTATGCAATCGTAGATACAGATGTCATCAGTAAAGCAAATATGAGCAGCGTGGAGGTCTCCGTGGCAGTCCCTTATTCTGCCATCCGCTATTCTTTTTTGAAATAGAGGGGCATTTCTACTAGTAAAGCGAGCAGTATAATCCTTGATGCGCTGATATTCATCCCAGGAAATGATGTTGCCAATGTATTTTTCTGTCTGGGTAAAATTCTCATCAGTATTTTGAGTGATAGTATCAAGACTGCCAAAGGCACTGATGGTGGCATTGGTCTCAGCCTTTTGGTGGAAGTTAGTCAGCTTTTGGGCTACTCTGGTTACCATTTCTGATGACACTTGATTATTAGCCAGCAGCACATTCATCATAGCTTCCTGAGGGAGACGGCGCATCTTCACCGCATACTCTATAGCTTTGCCCTGAGCTTCCAGGAAAATATCACCCTTGTCCCCGGTTATTGGCACTACCCCTAAATAAACCTCAGAGCAAAGGCGTCGGTTAAGTTCAACCTCCCGCTGGCAATAAAATTGGCGTCTGTCTAAGGTGGTATAGTCCAGGTAGCCCAGATTTACCGGCTTCTTCACCTTATATACATAGTCATCGGTCAGGAAGACAAATGACATTTGGGTCTGCACTAACTCTACCTTTTGTGGAGAATCAGGATAGGCTTTCGGGTCTAGCAGAGCTTGAACCATCTCTGGTAATTTCGGCATCTTCCCACCTTGAGCCCTACTTCTAACGGTTGGCTAACCCTCTAATATAAGCTCTAACCCTCTCAATATGTTTTATTAATACCAAAACAATTGCTGCCAGAGCCGGGAGGAATACCTCGGGACCAAAGAAATAGAGGGGAACCAGGGCAATAGCCAGTCCGCCTACTCTCCCTGCCACCTGAGAGCCAACCACCGAAAATACCTTAGAGAACTTACCCCAGTTTATTCTGGCTACCAGTAAATACTGAAATAGAAAAATTGAAAGCAAGAGAGTCCCCAGCCCAATGAGGAAAGCGAGTGGATTTAAGGCCAGCACGACTCCACCCAAAGAGGATATCCCCCTTCCCCCCTCCTTAAACTTAAAGAAAAGGGAATAATTATGACCCAGAACCACAAAAAAGCTAGCAACTATCAACGCCGGTAGTAGGTCATAGTTCAAGAAGCTCAGCCATCTAGCTACAAAGACAGCTAATACTCCCTTCCCTATATCGCCGACTAGGGCTAGAACAAATCCAGTTATGCCTAGTTTAGTCGATTTCTCAGTCCGGATTAGGCGGTAAGCATTCATTGCCCCTATGTTACCCGACCCGGCGAGCCTAATGTCTCTCCCTATCATTCCCCTAGTTACGAAATAGGCAGTAGGGATGGAACCCAAGAAATAACAAATAATAGCAATCAAAATTAGCCAGAGGTTACTTTCTATAGGATTCATTTAAAAACCTCCCATTTCAGCTTCTAACCATTCCAGTAACCCTTCTAACACCTGGTGGTAATTGGTTCGGGTTACAGTTATTAAATTTACCTGAGGCTTTTGCTTAATAGCATCTGCCCATGGGTTGGCGTTGAGCATAATAGTTCCTAAAACCTTCTTCCCGCTGTCAACTATCTGTAAAATGACTTCCCTGAAGTTAGCCGAAAGTAGTTCCATCTTCCCGATTTCGTCAACAACTACTATATCACATTGCTGGGCTGCCTGACGCAGGGCAGAAACGCCTATCCGGTCTAAGCTATCAATGTCAACTCCATACTTACTCACCTGATACGGACTGTGAATATCAATATGAGCCAGTATGGCATCCTGACCGTCCAAGGTAACCAGCCTGAAGCCCTTCCTTAACCCTTGGGTTCTTATTTCCTCAGTGTAAAAACCGCCGGCTTTATCCCCCAACCTGGCTACCACTTGCTTGATAAGGCTGGTTTTCCCTGTCCCCGGTTTGCCAGTGAGCAAATAGACTTGCTTCATTAAACTCTTATGCTATTTTAGACTAGAGCTTTCTCCGCCTTTCTTTTTGCCTCCAGCTTCTTTCTCTTACGCCGATGCTTAAGGACGGCTACCCTTCTCCTTTTATTCATCACCAGTAATATAACCCAAATTAGCCTTTATTGCCACCTTTAGCCTTGTCAGCGAAGACCTCTACAAACTTGGCAAAGGAGCGGTCGTAGGTCCTTTCTACCTCGAGGGGAAAGACGCAGGCGGGAAGCTCATCAAACTTCAGATGATATGAGATGCATTCACAACACTTGCCCTTCCTAGAGCATGGCTCATAGGTGCAGGGGCATCTGGCTTTATTGACCTCAATCTGGCATTCCATTCGTAGTTTTCTCCTCCTGATTGTTTGTCAACCTATCCCCCCGACCCCCTTCCCTTAATAAAGGAGGGGGGAGTGTAAGTAAGAGAGGGGTGAAGCCCCTCTCTAAAATCTCTCCCCCAAGCAGGGAGTAAAGGGGAAAATGATAACAACTACATATAGCTTTTTCTTATCTTTATGGATAGCTCAGCCAGTAACTCAAGGGCTCGGGCTGATGCCTCCCTAGTAGCTATAGAGCCTAGCCCACAGCTAGGGGTAAGCAGCCCTTGGGCTACCAACTGCTTGAAGGGGGTGCCCTTTCTGGTAAAGGGTGCCATCGCCTCCTGCAGACGGTCTTTGAGGCTGGCTACCGTTTCCTTAGCTAGTGCCTCTTCATCGTTAGGGATAATCCCCCAGGCAATAGTGCCATCCCTATCCAGAAATTTTTTTATTTCAGCGGGATAGAGCGATAGCGACTGAGCGTAGTTATAAGCATCAAAACTTATGATGTCAGTGCTAGTATCCAGTAGGACTGACCAATCAGTATTGCCGCAGCAATGGACTCCTTTAAGTCCGTTAATCCCGTTAAACACCTCTTCCAGCAAGCTGATAACCCTTTCCTTGGATAATAAGACGCCGACTGAGCCGAAGGCAGCCATATATGGTTCGTCAACAAAGATAATAGTATTCCTGGAGAGTTTAGATAGTGCCTTTTCCTGCCAGCTTGCCTTTAGCCTGAGCAGCTTAGCTACCGCATCACCCAGGGCATCATCATAGATTATAGCTCGGTGGCTATCATCGGTTACGGTCAACCCCCAGGTAACTGGTCCTGTAATTTGCCCCTTAACTGCCAGAGGTGATAGGTTAGTCAGAGCTAGGAAGTTGTGGAGACCGGCAGCATACTCAGGGCTGACGGGATATTTATCAATATTATTTTCCAGATAGGCAGCATAGAGCTTCTCCAGTGGCTTTGTTAAATCCAGGGAGCGGTCTATATAGATGCTTTTCTCCCTGATCACCACCCCGGGGAAACCCTGGCTGAACTGGACATACATATTTTCCAGGAAGGAGCGTTTGGGTAACTGGGGCCAGGCGGGGACATCTTTTAGGTAGCGGATGACCTGGGAGCATGCCTCAGCCGGGTCAGTATGGGGCATACTGCCAATAATGGTCGGTAGGCAGCCAAATTCTATATTAGGCATAAATGTTACAAAATATACTTACCTATTAGCAGGTTAAGTTTCTCCTTCTGTTCAGTAGGTATTAGCTCGGGAGAAGTGATAATAGCTGTCTCCAGTGCCGTAGCACACTCACAACTGCGCTCCTTGGGTATTTTAGCCACTGCCAGTTTGATAATTTTCTTGGCGATATCAATATTCTTATGCAGGGTATTCAAGATAACATCTACGGTAACTGGCTCTCTTCCCTTATGCCAGCTATCATAATCACTAACACAGCCAATAATAGCGTAGCAGATTTCTGCCTCCCGTGCCAGCTTAGCTTCGGGTAATGCCGTCATACCAATAATATCAGCCCCCCACGAACGGTGAAGTCGCGATTCAGCCCTGGTAGAGAAGGCAGGACCCTCCATAGCAATATAGGTTCCTCCCTGATGGACACTAGCTCCCACTTCTTTGGCGGCTTGATATAAAATCTGGCTCAACACCGGGCAGAAAGGCTCGGCAAAGGGGATATGGGCAACAATGCCCTCACCGAAAAAGGAACTTACCCGACTTCGGGTGCGGTCAATAAGCTGGTCAGGGATAACCAGGTCGCCGGGCTTAATTTCCTCCTTAAAGCTACCCGCCGAGTTGATAGAGATAATACGCTCCACCCCCAGTGATTTTAGGGCATAGATATTAGCCCTTGACGGGAGCTCAGCAGGCAGGATGCAGTGTCCCTTACCGTGCCTGGGCAGGAAGGCGAGCCCCACCCCCTCCAGTCTCCCAATAATAATAGAATCACTCGGCTTACCGAAGGGCGTATCAACATCAACCTGTTCAACATCGGTGAGCCCCTCAATATCATACAGCCCGGTCCCACCAATAACCCCAATTTTCGCCTGCGGCATTAAGAAACCTCCTTAAATACATGAGTCATAAATTTGAGTAAGCTTACTTTTTACCTCTTTATCGATTTCATAAGGTTGCATGTCGTGTTTTACTCTTAATGCCAATTGCATTTTCCACCAATCACCGCCTAATAATTTATCCAGCGTTTTAACTGTTTCGCCATCTTTTATCTCGCCTGGGATTTTCTCTTCTTGTATACCCTTTTTAGTTGCTGTTTCCTTAGCAAATTCTCGAACAAGGTTACGGGGATAATAGTCCTCAATGTCCCCTCTTTTGAGACTGAGAATATTTTCATCGGATACTATCCCTTTGACAGCTTCCCTTACGGTGGTTTCAGAATTTGCATCATATAACGCATAGATCTTGACACAGGTCTTCTGTACAGCTTCAGAAGTCAGGTATTTTTTAATATTCCCTGCTCCTTCGGCATCGATAGTTATAATAGAAGCTGTTTCGAATGGTTTCCCGATTTTCCTTGCCCAGTCTGCATAGATATCTTTGTCTGTAGGCCCTTCTACAACTAAAATACCGTTGGCTAAAAACAGGTCTGAAGGTCTGCACCCAAGTTGCTGCAGGATATTATTGATATCTGCAACTGATGATACGTTCCACACCTTACCTTCTAAACCATCCTTGTAGACAAACCATATTGAGCTAAGATTGGCTAGGTCTAGTATAAACGGTGAATGAGTTGATAAAAATATTTGTTTTTGAGTGTCGACTAATTCTTTAACCGCCCTTATGAATATCTTTTGTAATTTTGGGTGAAGATGATTTTCCGGTTCTTCTATGGCAATTAGCTGACCGCTCTTTTCTATTAGCCTGAGCAAGTTAAAGAGTGCTTGATAGCCAGCACCCTCAAATTCATAGGGAATAGGCGTTGTACCATGCTGAATTAAGAGCTGACCTCCTTTACAGTCAAACTGCCCCGGTGTCCATCCTCTATCACTATAGGTTTGTCTAGTCCTATTCCATCCCTGTATTCCTCGAGGGGTAGTATCTCCTCCCCTTTGTATTAGTTCACTTCTCACTTCGGGGGTCAAAATGGAACCATGAGCTGCTTTAAGCTCTGTCCCTCTGCTGAGTGGTATGTAATTGAAGGCGTTCTTGAGTATGTTTTCTGTTACCATTTGTGCAAATGGGTCCGGTTCAAATCCAGGCTCACCCTCAGTTGTGTATCCTGTATCTGACCTCCTAATAACTACCGAGCCCCACTCTATAGAATTGTTGCGATATACTAAGCTATTATTTATTGAAACTATGGAGCGATTTATTACTAGGTCACCTTTTTGTTGTTTTACATTTGTAACTTCAGCTAGTTTCTTAGCTTGTGCGCTACTAAGGCTACCCAAAGTAACTTGAAACTCTATTGCCTCATCGGTATTCTCGTCAAACCATAGATACCAATCGTTGCCTGTGAGAGCCCCTTTATTTTGTTCGTGGGGGTAATCAAAATGGTTGAAGAACAGGTCTATGGCTTCAAGAATATTTGTCTTCCCGGAACCGTTCTCCCCAATTAAGATTACTGAACTTTGTAAATTATAGAGGTTTACTTCTTTGAGGTTTCTAAAGTTTTTGATAATTAGTTGTTTAATATACATATTACATAACCTCCTAAAATTATATTAATCTTGATTATACACCCTTCAACCTCTCAATATATGGCTCTATTATTATACCTCTTTCGGTGATGATAGCGGTTATGTAATAGTGAGGGGTAATATCAAAGGCAGGGTTAGCAGCTTGAGTCCCCTCAGGGGCAATACCTATTCCCTGAATATGGGTTACCTCATCAAGGCTCCGCCCCTTTTAATCCCCTACTAATCAGCCTCCCTCTACTATCTTCCTCTCTTCCTCAGTAAGTCCATACAGGTCATAGACAAGGTTATCTATCTCCTTATCGGTTCGCTCAATCTGTCTGAGAAGCTCATCTCGCTCGTTGCTATATGTATGGCGAATGGGAGCCAGGCGTTTATTTAGCTCCAGCATCCTATCCACCAGAGCCACCAGAGCATCGTGCCTCTTTTTATCACCGGGGTTATCAAAGTCAATACGGCGAATAGGGAGAGCTAAAATATGGCTTTGGTTTATTTGAGGGAACAGCCTTTTATAGGAGGTAACTTCTCTTTGCAGATAGACTGACATTAGGGTTGAGTTCAAGACGCTCAGCATACAATTTAGATGAAATCTACAATCCTTTTTAGGCTGAAGATTATAGAGAGATTGGAGAGTGTATCTGTTCCTCGTGTCAAGAGCACAAATGAGGCTTTTGCCCGTCTTCACGATAACAATTTTTGGTGATTTATAATTGTCTTCGGGCTTAACAATAGAGATTTTATCTATCAAATGCTTAGGCTCAGTTATCAAATATCTGGTTACATCTTCACCAACGAGAATTTCGACCTTCCCTTTAGGGACTGACCCGAGCTGCCTTGAAAGGGTTTTCTTGCCAAATTCTTCGCCTCTAGAGAGTGACACAAGTGTTCTCAATTGCAACGAATTAGTCAATAGTTTATGTCGAATAATGTCCCAAGCTGGAGTTAGGCTGATAATAAAGGCGTGCTTCTTATGTCGCAAGAAATCATCTTGTTTTACCTGATTAATAAGTGTGGCACCATTCTCATCCACCTTTTCAATGTCGATAACATTGTCTTGCAAGTCCTTAATGTTTTTCTGGACAATTATGATTACCGCTGATACGCCAGAGCCCTGAAACACTTGGCCAACATGAGCTATCTTCTTTATTCTGGTATTTTGAAGTAGCATCTTTCGCAAAACCTCTGACTCATCTCGAACGAGTATGGCATCAGGCACTATAAACCCATGATAACCGTCTTCCTTTACCAAATATAAGCATCTCTCATAGAATAACCAGAACGCATCATATTGGCCTTGTGCTACGAGATACTTTGCTTTAATATACTCCTTCTCCGATGACTCAATATATTCACCGAAAAGGTAAGGTGGATTGCCGATGACCACATCAAAGCCGCCATCTGCCATAACATCCTTAAACTCCTGCTCCCAGTTGAAGGGCTTTTTATCTTGCCAGTTATCACCAAAATACTTTTTAAGCTCTTCTTCAGTGCCTGAAATCAGGGAGTTGCCCTGGCGGATGTAATCGGCGAGAGTGGGGAGGGTCTCTCGCTTTGCCAGACTGCGCAGCAACAGATTCAGACGGGCAATTTCTACCGCCTGTATATCCAGGTCAACGCCGAAGATATTGTTGGTAAGAATAGGCAGCCGTTCATACTGGTCAAGCTCAGAAACAGGTTTACCACGCTGGTAAGCATGGTAGTTCAGTAATTCATCATAAGCCCGAATGAGAAACGAGCCCGAGCCGCAGGCTGGGTCTAAAATTTTGATGTTAAATATCTCATTATGGCTACGCTCCTTAAGAAAACGCCCGACGGTCTCCTTGACGATATAGTTGGTTACAAATTTAGGGGTATAGTATATGCCGTGCTCTTTGCGGCGCTGCTTCTTGGCAATAAGCTCAATGATTGGTTCTGAGGGAAGTCCCAAATCCATTCGGGCTCGTGCTTCCCTCGCCTGCTGCTTGGCTACAGTGGCAACATGCCCTAGGTATTGCTCATATACCGCACCTAGCACATCGGCATCAATAAGGGAGAAGTCATAGCTTGCCATACCGCCTGGAATTTCATACAAACTATTAAAGATGTTCTCAATGGTGGCGCTTTCAATAAAGACCTCATCGGTGAGATGGTGCCGGAAGAGGTCGCTATCGTAGTAGCCATCAAAGTAGCGGAAGATGGCACGCAGTGTTTCAACAAATTCTCCCTTGCGCCCGATACGGCGCCATTCATGGACAGCACTGAGCAGGGCTTTATTTTCTATCCCCCTGTCCTCACAGGTGCGAATGAAGATGAGGCGGTTGAAAAGCCGTTGAATGACCTCATCTATCTGGCTGAAGCTCAGGCTATGATTGTAGTGATGGAGCTGAGTAAAGAGGCCTTCACGCCACTGCCAGAGCTGATTATAAAGCCGCTGTTCTATCCCCAATCGGGGAGGAAGCGCCCCGTATTTTTCCGCCCTTTCATTTAGAGTGTTATTCTCCAGCGATTCCTTGGATAGAAGCCACAGGTCATCAAAGTCCCTTAGATAATTATCATAAGAAAGGGTTATAAACGAGCGACCGGTCTGGGCATTATATACCTGTAGCCCTTCAAAGTCGGAAAGCACTGCCCAGGTTATCCCCGTATTGTAAGCATAGGTAATGGCCTGCCTGACATATTCGGGCTTGGTCAAATCGGCTCGCAGTGCCTTAGCCTCCAAGTAAAACTGAGCGACGCCGTGCAGCCTAAAAACATAATCCACCCGTCCGCTGGCTGCCTTAACCTCCTCAGCTACCTCCTCCCGACTATATACATCCCAGCCCAGGGCGTGGAACAAGGGCAGAACAAAAACCCGACGGGTATCGGCCTCAGTGAATGTTCTAATCTTCCCTTCACCCAGAGCCTGATAATAGTCAATCAATTTAGCTACTTCTTGGCGAGCTTCTTCCTTGGTTACCGGCATTTTTTTAGCCTCTCCACATAGGGCTCCCTTATTATACCTCTTTCAGTGATGATAGCGGTGATGTAGTAGTGAGGGGTAATATCAAAGGCAGGGTTGGCAGCTTGAGTCCCCTCAGGGGCAATACCTATTCCCTGAATATGGGTTACCTCATCAGAGCTTCGCTGCTCAATCGGGATTTCGTCCCCTGAGCCAAGTGTCAGGTCAATGGTGGTGGTGGGGGCAGCCACATAGAAGGACACTCCATTCTCCATAGCCAGGACAGCCAGGGTATAGGTGCCTATCTTGTTGGCAGTATCACCATTAGCCGCAATCCTATCAGCGCCAACAATGACGCAGTCAATTTCTTTGCGGCTGATAAAGTAGCCAGCCATAGAGTCGGTGATGAGGGTAACCGGGATATTAGCCCTGTTTAGCTCCCAGGTGGTAAGGCGCGCTCCTTGAAGCAGAGGACGGGTCTCAGTGACGAAAACCTTGAGCTTTTTACCCTGTTTCTTTGCCTGCTTGATTACCCCTAATGCTGTGCCATAGCCAGCAGTGGCTAACGCCCCGGTATTACAATGGGTCAGGATAGTAACGCCATCCCCAATCAGCTCAGCACCAAGTTGACTGAGTCTCCTGGTTGCCTCAGCCTCCTCAGAGTGTATCTTAATGGCTTCATTAACCAGTGCCTGTTTAATCTGCTTTACATCTTGACCAGCTCTGGCTACCTGCTCCATTCGGTCAATAGCCAGGAACAGGTTTCTAGCCGTAGGTCTGGTGGTAGCAAGGGTCTGGCTAATGCCCCTGAGCCTCTCCAAGAACCCTTCTTTTGACTTAGATTCAATTTCTAGGGCACTCAAAGCCACTGCATAAGCACTAACCACCCCAATAGCTGGAGCCCCCCTAATTTTCAATTCTGCGATGGCTGAGGCTATATCCTGATAACTTCCTAGCTCCAGATATACCTCTTCTTGGGGAAGTCTGGTCTGGTCGAGGATTCTGACCTTATCCCCCAGCCATTCTATCGGCAGGTTATTCATCTTTATCAACCCTATCCCCTTTATCCCCCTCATTCGTGAAATTATAAACTCTAATTTCTAATCCTTCACAGGTGAAGGACTAAACAAATTCAAAATTCAAATCCCTAAAGTCTAGAATTTAGTATTTAGTATTTTTATTAAATAGGGGCTTCGCCCCTCTTAAACGCCCCCATATAACACTAACTGAAATGCCAAGAAGTTTGCTAGCAAAATACTATTTTGCCCAGCGCTGAATATAACGCAGTAACTCTATGGCTTCGTTATTTGCAGGTTCAATTACTCCAGAAGCCTCGTAGAAGTTCCACAGCCCTCCACTATACTCGAAAACTGAACTAACACCTGCCACTCTTCCTTGTTCTGGAGTAGAGGGATAATGTTGCTCCATGAACCATTTTTCATTCAACTTTACCCACTGTTCTATTTCAGTCGGACTCGCTGCATCTATTTTCTGTCTCTCATCCGAATTGAAAGTTTCTTTGTATTCATCAAGATTTATCTGCACACCAAGTCCCAGTGCTGAAACTTGCCATTTACCATTACTTTCAAATTTGGCGGTAAAATAGGGTCTAGCTTTACTTAACGTATCGGTTAGTTTCATGCGGTAAGCAAGGGGAGATATTAAATTAGCTCGAGTTTCTAAGTACGCGTAAACTAGAGCACAAACCTCATCCTGA
>DAOWKM010000089.1 GCA_030643695.1 Dehalococcoidia bacterium
GCAAAGGATACAGATTCTACCCCTGTAGAATCAAAGGAGAAACCGACAAAGCCAAAGCCAACAAGAAGAGCGAAAAGGGCAAAGGATACAGATTCTACCCCTGTAGAATCAAAGGAGAAGGATGCTACAACCCAAACGAGTGAAATTCCGCAAGACTCATAAAGGACACCGTCGAGGTAAAGCCCAAGCCGGGAATACGATTGTTTTTGGCGACTTCGGCTTGCAAGCGCTAGAGTCAGCCTGGGTTACTGACCGGCAGATTGAGGCGGCACGGCGGGCTATTACCCGCTATGTTCGCCGTGGTGGTAATGTCTGGATTCGTGTCTTCCCGGATAAGCCGGTTACCAAGAAGCCGGCAGAGACTCGTATGGGTGGGGGTAAAGCTTCTCCTGACCACTGGGTAGCCGTAGTTAAACGAGGGAGAATCTTATTTGAAATGGGGGGTGTTGGTGAGGAAGCAGCTAAGGGGGCAATGCGCCTTGCTTCATATAAGCTCCCAATACATACCAAATTTGTGCTAAAGGAAACCAAAGTTGAAGGTTGAGGAAATTCGAGCCCTCAGTGATAAGGAAGCGGTAAAACAACTGGAGGCGGCTCACCAGGAGCTGTTTAACCTTCGCTCTCGCCTAGCCACCAAACAGTTGGTAAACCACCGCGAGATTCGGAGGGTTAAAAAGAAGATTGCTCGACTGAAGACCATAATCACAGAGAGGGAGTTGGGGATAAGATAGAGGGATTTAGTCTATGGAAAAGAAGCGTAAAACCAGGGTTGGGCGCGTGGTGAGCGATAAGATGAATAAGACTGTAGTTGTGGCAGTAGAAACTTCTAAGCGCCATCCGCTATATAAGAAAATCATTAGGAAAGTTACTAAGTATAAAGCTCATGATGAAAATAACCAGTGTGGGCAGGGAGATATAGTAAGGATTGTAGAAACTCGCCCACTTTCAAGGCAGAAGCGGTGGCGAGTAGCCGAAATAATAACCAAGGGAGAAATGGTAGAGGTTCAACCTAAGGAAATAACCTAAAATTGAGTTTCAGGATAAAGTGATATGATTCGACCTTATACCAGACTTAAGGCGGCAGATAATACCGGGGCGCGGCAGCTTATGTGCATTAACCTACCCGGCGGCACCGGTAAGAGGTATGCCCGAGTGGGTGATATTATTGTGGCTTCGGTCAAACGGGCAACCCCAGCGGCAATGGTGAAAAAGGGAGATTTGGTCAGGGCGGTTATTATTCGCACTGCTCAGCCATATCGGCGCCCTGACGGCTCTTACATTAGATTCGACGAGAATGCGGCGGTGATTCTCACTGACAAGAATAATCCTAAAGGAACCCGAATATTTGGACCGGTAGCTAGGGAGTTGAGAGAGAAAAATTTCACCAAGATTATATCCCTGGCACCTGAGGTTTTGTGAGTATGAACATCAGGAAAAATGATACCGTGCTGGTTATCACCGGAAAGGACAGGGGCAAAAAGGGCAAGGTGCGCTTTGCTTACCCCAAGGAGGAACGGGTAATAGTTGAAGGTATCAACTTTATCAAAAGGCATACCAGAGCAACAGGAGCAGTTAGGCAAGCCGGTATAATAGAGCGGGAAGCACCAGTTCATGTGTCGGATGTTATGCTAATCTGCAGTAAGTGTAATCATCCCACCCGGGTTGGTTTCCATTTTTTAGAGGACGGCAGGAAGGTCCGTATCTGCCGCTCGTGCCATGAGGTAATTGATTAAATGTCACGGCTCAGGGAAAGATATAAAAAGGAGGCTATCCCTCACCTGATGAAGCTTTATGGGTATAAAAATATAATGCAGGTGCCCCGTTTGGACAAGGTGGTGCTTAATATTGGTGTGGGAGAAGCAATCCAGAATGCCAAGGCACTGGAAGCGGCAGAGAGGGATTTGGTGGCTATTTCAGGGCAACACCCGGTAACTACTCGCGCCAGGAAGTCTATAGCTTCCTTCAGGTTGCGGTCAGGGATGCCTATCGGGTTGAGGGTAACCCTACGAGGTGAACGCATGTATGACTTTCTTGATAAGCTGGTAAATGCCGCCTTACCCCGCATACGTGAGTTCCAAGGGGCCCCCCAAAACTCCTTTGATGGCCAGGGTAACTACACCATAGGGCTTAAGGAGCAAACCATCTTCCCCGAAATAGATTATAATATGATAGACAAGGTCCGAGGACTAGAAGTGTCAATTATCACTACGGCTAAGACCGATGAGGAAGGCAGGTACCTGCTGGAGTCGTTAGGTATGCCGTTTACCAAGGATTGAGATAGAATGGCTAAAAGGTCAAAGGTTGTAAAATCAGAACGCCCTGCCAAATATAAGGTGCAGCAGCATAATCGGTGCTACTTGTGTGGTCGACCTCACGCCTACATCCGTAAGTTCGGTTTATGCCGCATTTGTTTCCGCAAACTGGCTCTTGTTGGCCAGATTCCTGGAGTGAGAAAATCAAGCTGGTAACCAGCTATTGTAGGAGGTAAGGGATGGCTGTCTCTGACCCAATAGCAGATATACTGACTCGAATACGTAATGCTGTTATGGCAAGGCATGATTCTGTGTTGATGCCAGCCTCAAGGATGAAGTTATCTATTACCAGAATCCTTAAGGAGGAAGGTTTTATTAATAATTATGAGGTAGTTAAGGGCAAGCCACACCGGGTAATTAAAATTTACCTCAAGTATGGTGATAAAAATCAGCCAGCCCTTTCCGGATTGGAGCGAATAAGTAAACCAGGGCTCAGGGTATATGCTCAGCGGAAAGAGATTCCCCGTATCTATGGTGGTTTGGGCATTACCATTCTGTCTACACCTAAGGGAGTGATGACTGGACAGCAAGCCTGGCGCCAAGGGATTGGTGGTGAACTTTTATGCTCGGTATGGTGATTAAGTATGTCTAGAATAGGACAGATGCCAATAACTGTGCCGCCAGGGGTAGCGGTGAATATTAAAAGGAGTGAGGTCACTGTAACCGGACCCAAGGGGGAGCTCCGTCGTCATTTCAACCCTGATATATCTATCACCCTAAACAACAATAGCCTCATAGTGTCAAGACCTAGTGATAGTAGGGTGCATCGTTCCCTACACGGGCTGACACGAGGCCTCCTAGCTAATATGGTAGAAGGGGTGACCAGTGGCTTTGAGAAAACTCTAGAGATAGTAGGTGTCGGCTACCGGGTAGAAAAACAGGGGGATAAGCTAGCAATCCGTGTTGGTTTTTCACATCCAGTGGAGGTATCACCACTACCGGGCGTGTCCCTAGCTACAGAAGGAGCAAACCGCATTAAGATTAGCGGAATTGATAAGGAAGTAGTCGGCGAGATGGCAGCCGAAATTCGAGCTATCCGTCCCCCTGACGCTTATAAAGGTAAGGGGATTAGATACGCTGGAGAGCTAGTCCATCTTAAAGCAGGTAAGGCAGGCAAGGCTATAGGAGCCAAGACATAATGGGAAAAAGTGAACCAAGGTTAGCCCGTCATAGAAGACACTCCCGAATCAGAGCCAAGGTGGAGGGAACAAACTCCAGGCACCGCCTATGTGTTTTCCGTAGCCTGAACCATATTTACGCTCAGGTTATTGATGATTCACAGGGGCACACGCTGACCTCAGCCTCAACCCTTGACCCAGAGATAAAACAGGAGGCAGCCAGCAAAACAAAGA
>DAOWKM010000012.1 GCA_030643695.1 Dehalococcoidia bacterium
CAAGCCGCAGCCAGAGGTGGCTTTACCACTATCTGCTGTATGCCTAATACCAACCCGCCTCTGGATAGCAAGGCTACTATAGATTATGTAAAATTAACAGCAGCCACAGAGGGCATCGTCCGTGTTCTGCCCATAGGCTGCATCTCCAAGGGTAGAAAGGGAGAGGAGCTAGCCCCAATGGATGAACTGGCTTCAGCCGGGGTGATTGCCTATAGCGATGATGGTGAGCCAGCATTAAATTCACACCTTATGCGGCAGGCGCTGGAATATAGTCGTGCCTCTGGATTGCCTATTATTGACCACTGCGAGGATACCGTCCTCACCGAGGGTGGGCAGATGAATGAAGGTAAACTATCAACCAAGTTAAGCCTTCAGGGAATGCCAGCCGCTGCCGAGGAGATTATAGTGGCTCGTGACCTGGCTCTGGCTCAACTAACCGGAGGCTGGCTGCACATTGCTCACACTACTACCGAGGGCTCGGTTGACCTTATTCGTCGGGCTAAGGAGAAAGGCATCAAGGTTACCGCTGAGGCTACGCCACATCATCTGACCCTGACCGAGGAAAAGGTAATCGGCTACAATACCAATGCCAAGGTAAATCCGCCACTGAGAACCAGAAGGGACATTCAAGCCTTAATTCAGGGGCTCAAAGAAAATGTGATTGATATTATTGCCACTGACCATGCCCCCCATACCGAAGCCGATAAGCTGGCTGACTTTGCTCTGGCTCCCTTTGGCATCAGTGGGTTTGAAACTGCCCTGGGCAGCCTTATGAGCCTGGTGCATGATGGACAACTGACACTAATTACCCTTATTGCCAAGCTTACCTGCGAGCCAGCCAGGATTATTGGTAATAAATATGGCAAGCTGGGCACCCTGAATATTGGCGCCCCGGCTGATGTTACTATATTTGCCTCTGATAGGGAGTGGGTAGTAGATACTAAAGCCTTTGCCTCTAAAGGCAGGAATACCCCCCTGGCTGGTTTAGTGCTCAAGGGCAAGGTAATGGCGACCATATCACAGGGAAAGCTGGTTTATAAAGATGACCTAGTTAAACTGGAGGCAAAGTGATAGAAGATATGTCATTGCGAGGAGCGGAGCGACGAAGCAAACTAAAAGATAAACATAAGATTGCTTCGCCTTCAGCTCGCAATGACACAATAGATGGAAGGAGAGGGGAACACAGGGGATAGGGTTATAAAATGGCTAAACGAGCAATACTAGTCTTAGAAGACGGCTCAGTGTATGAGGGCTATACCTTTGGCGCCGAGACTGATGCCTACGGCGAGGTAGTATTCAATACCAGTATGATAGGCTATCAGGAGATGCTAACCGACCCCTCCTATGCTGGACAGATTGTAGTTCCCACCTATCCCCTTATTGGCAACTACGGCATCAATGAGCAGGACTCTGAATCAAAGAAGGTTCAGGTTAAGGGCTTTGTGGTCAGGGAGGAGTGCCTTGAGCCCAACCATTATCTTAGCACCGGCACCATTGACCAATTCCTTAAAGACTATAACATACCCGGCATTTATGGCGTGGATACCCGGGCAATTACCCGCAGGCTGCGCTCGGTGGGAGTAATGATGGGCATTATTACCAGTGATAAAACCCCACAGCAGGCTCTGGAAGAGCTGGGGAAGCTGCCCAGCTATGGTTCAATAGATTTTGTCAAGCAGGTAACCACTGATGCCCCCTATCAGTGGGAACCACAGTCGGGTGATTCAGCATACAATATCGTCATCCTAGACCTAGGCTTAAAATACAGTATCCTCCGCATCCTGCACCAAATGGACTGTAAGCTAACCGTTGTCCCTTGCACTATGCCTGCTGACGAAATCTTAAATCTTAAACCGGGTGGCATTGTCCTCTCCCCCGGTCCGGGTAACCCCGAAGTTCTGGATTACATAGTGGACACAGTTAGAGAAATCATAGGCAAGAAGCCGATTATGGGCATCTGCATGGGACAGCTTATTCTGGGCAGGGTATTTGGTGCCAAGACCTTCAAGCTAAAATTCGGGCATCGTGGAGCTAACCACCCCGTCCGAGACCTCTCCGATGGGCGAATTCACATTACTGCTCAGAACCATGGCTATGCCGTTGACCCCGATAGCCTCAAGGACGGATTAGAGGTAAGCCATATAAATCTAAACGATGGCACAGTAGAAGGCTTGCGCCACAGAGAGCTACCCATTTTCTCCATCCAGTATCACTCCGAAGCCTCCCCCGGACCTCTAGACAATACCTACCTCTTTGAAAAGTTTCTGGAGATGGTGAGAGAAGGAAAATAGACCCTATGTCATTGCGAGGAGCAGAGCGACGAAGCAAACTAAAAGATAAACATAAGATTGCTTCGCCTTCGGCTCGCAATGACACAACAGATGGAAGGAGAGGGGGACAAAGGGGGTGAGGTAGACCGAAGATGACAAGGAGATGAACGAATCAGTGGCTCAAATTTCGCAATTTATATCAGCAAACGCATTAGCGATAATAGGGCTTGTTATCGCAGCGATTACAGCCACTGGGGTTTTTTATGGCCCTAAGCTCGTTGCTAAAAGCCAAGAGAAAAAAGAAAGTCTTAGAAATCACTTTAAACATTTAGAAACCATAGTAATCAAGCCTATTAGCGACACTATGCGGGGAATTGCAACTTATGGGGAGGCTTTATCGATAAAAGGCGCAAGCTATGGTAGTCTTCACTATGCCACTCTAATTAGAAACTTCGAACAAGGGGACTTCTATATTTTCAAACTGCACTTTCCAGAACTAGCAAAGAAAGTGACAAAGCAACTGAACGAAGTTAATCAACACAATGAACATTGTAAATCATTTACTAATAAATTAAAAGAACTCATAGAAGAGAAAACAGGTCTAACTGTCACAAAAGGTAAGGAGCGTCCATTCATATATGAGGATGTGCCACATTATCTTCGACAAACATTACATCAGCTTGCAAAGGCTGAGTCCCCGACACACGACTTCCGACAGGTCACAATCGAGAGGAAAAACGACTTCTGGCAAGTTCATACAGTGAGCACCATTTACGCTGAAGTGACAGCTGAACAAGAGGGAAATTTGTGCAAAACTGGTCTAATTGAACTTATGGAATCCAGTTCACTACTAGAGAAAATAT
Organism: Dehalococcoidia bacterium; assembly: GCA_030643695.1. GTDB lineage: Bacteria > Chloroflexota > Dehalococcoidia > Dehalococcoidales > DAOWKM01 > DAOWKM01. The sequence continues at coordinate 3,134 of DAOWKM010000012.1, forward strand.
CCGACATACTCAAGAGGGCAAACCAGCTAGAAAACGATTCAAGGTCAATCGCAGACTTGTTAGACCTCACCTGTCGGCAATATGGAGTGGGGCAATTGCTAAACGAAGAAAAGGAATGTCCCTATTGTCAAGTCATATTTCACCCAAAAAAGAGAAGTAAGAATGTCTAAACCGTCTAAAGTCTTAATAATAGGTTCGGGACCGATAATCATCGGGCAGGCGGCAGAGTTTGACTATGCCGGCACCCAGGCATGCAAGGCGATGCGGGAGGAAGGGGTAACCTCGGTGCTGGTGAACTCTAACCCGGCGACCATTATGACCGATGAGGGCATCGCCGATATTGTCTATATTGAGCCATTAACCGTAGATATGATTGCTCGCATTATTGAACGGGAGCGACCTGATGGATTACTGCCCACCCTTGGCGGTCAGACCGGACTTAACCTAGCTGTAGACCTGGCTGATGCCGGCATCCTGGATAAATACAATGTGAAAAGCCTGGGGACTTCTATACAAACGATAAGAATGGCTGAAGACCGAGAGCTATTCAAGCAGATGCTAATAAACATCGGCGAGCCGGTGCCGGAGAGCGCTACCGTAACCAACCTTAACCAAGCCAGGAAAGTAGCCA
>DAOWKM010000028.1 GCA_030643695.1 Dehalococcoidia bacterium
GAGAGGGTGCCATAACTACCACCAATAGCGATAACTGCTTGAGCTGATTTGACCACAGCGACATTCCTAGCATAGCCCATGCCAGTAACTATGGGAATTTGGACATAGGGATTAGCCGCCTGACGACTATCCCCGGGCAGGACACCAATAGTCATTCCCCCCTCCGAGCTGGCACCCTTGCAGGCGGCTTCCATAACCCCACCCAAGCCACCACAGACCAGAATGGCGCCCCGCCTGGCTAATTCACGACCTACCTGCTCAGCCAGCTTAGCTTCCTCTGGTGAAGGTTGCCTACCTCCAATAACAGCAACGATTTTCTTCTTATTCATCATTTTTACCACTCTTAGGGATGTGCGAAACCCGATGATAATCCCTTCACTTTAGGGCTTTCTCTATTCCACCCAAGCAGTAGTCCCATAGATCACTCATTACGGCTTCATTATGTCTCTCTAGCTCCTTAATCCAGCCGCTTAGCTCTGTGCCGCCAATGTCGCTGGCTCTGCTCCTTACCTCTACCAGCCACTCAATGTCGTCCTCAAATGTGAAGCGGGGAGTGATACCGCAGTCCCTAAAAGCATGATACATAAGAATATCGAGGAACTCGGCGTAAGCCAACGCTTCGGCAGGGTTTTTGTCTGCGACCTCTATGTCGCTTTGTAAGGACTGAATCTGTGCTTGTGCTTCAGTTAAATCACCTTGCAATGATTGAATTTGTGCTTGCGCTTTGCTCAGGTCAGCTTGCAATGATTGAATTTGAGTCTGAGCTGCAGCAAGGTCGCTACTCACCCTGTCATACTCCTCCTGAGACACCCCAGCACAGGAAGGTAACCAGAAAAGTATCAGAATTAAAACCATACTTGTGAGAATAGTTTTCTTCATTAGAGCCTCCTTTAAATAGCTCAATAATAGTTTCGCCACCTTTAATTATATAAACTCCCCGCTTTAACTGGATTATATCACCTATGCCTGAACCCTAGCAAAAAATTGAACTCGTCCGTATGATTAGCGACACGCCACCTCTCTCCCTGTCATTGCGAGCCGAAGGCGTGGCAATCCCGGTGAGAAGGGGTTTTAGAGATTGCTTCGGCACTTCGTGCCTCGCAACGACATAGTGGAGGATACCCTTATGTCTTGAAGCATCACCTACCTATCCGAACCAGAGCAAGAATTTCAAGGACAGGTCACTAGGTAACTCTAGTTATATTTATTCATAGCTGCTACGAGACCCTCGGTGAGGAGGCAAAGGATAGCCTCGCTGACTCGGGGTATGACCTGAGCAATAGTTTGTTTTTCTTCAGGGGTGAAATCACTGAGCACATAGGTAATAATATCCGCCTCGCTGATTTCAGCAGAGTCTCCGATGGCACTGGGTCGTCCGATGCCTACCCGAATACGGATGAAATCCTGACTTCCCAATTCAGTGATGATAGATTCCACCCCGTTGTGTCCGCCAGAGCCACCACCGTAGCGGATGCGGATTTTACCCAGAGGGAGGTCAAGGTCGTCATGGATAACCAAGAGGTTATTGAGGTCAATGTTGAACTTTTTGACGAGTAAGCTAACGGATTGTCCACTTAGGTTTATATAGGTTTGGGGTCTGGCTACCATTACCTCGCTGCCAGCTACCTCGCCTACGCCGATTCGAGCTCGCCCCTGCTTCTTATCAAATCGGATGCCCTGCTCTTTAGCAAAATAGTTAAGGCAGATAAAGCCCACATTATGGCGGTTATTAGTATAACCTCGCCCGGGATTACCTAAGCCTACAATTAACTTCATATCAGTCAACATAACCCCAGAAGGATACTTCATCAGTCTGGGGCTCAATCACATATACGCTATTGGTGATGACCGCAAAGTTTTTAAGGTGCCCTCCTCCGCTATCGGTAGCAAAAAGTCCAATCCAACGGCCGCTTCTAATAGCAGCCAGCGTTAAATCCATAGCGAAGTCATCACAATCGTAAACCCCCGGAATGTATTGGTTCCCGCTAATCGGGTTGTCCCAAAGCCACTGCCGCAATACTTGCACAGAGCTAAATTCTCTGTAGCCACCGAGAGCTTCCAGCTTCTTCCATTCAGCCTCTAGAGCTCCGACCCTTGCCTTCAGCTTTGTGCTCTCGCTTTCCAGAGACTGAACACAAAGCTCCAAATTCTCTATTGCTGTCCCCTGCTCCGCTATTGTCGCTCCTTGTTTAGCTATCGCTGTTTCCTGCTCCGCTATCGTCACTCCTTGTTTAGCTACCGCGGCTTCCTGCTCTGCTATCGTTACTCCCTGCTCAGCTATCGCCTCCCCTTGCTCTCCTATTATTGTTTGGCTAATGAAGTAGCCTCTCATCAGAAAGGCTACACCCGAAACTAAGATAACAGTAATGGCAATTAGACTAATAAGTGTTTTGCTCAATGTTTTCCCCCCTCTTTTATTGTTTTTTAATTATTTCTGCTCTAAAAGATGGAGAAGTTCCTCTTCAGTAAGTAATTTAGTGCCCAGAGCCTGGGCATGGGCTAGCTTTGAGCCGGGGTCAGCACCTACCACCAGATATGTAGTTCTCCTGGTAACGCTACTGCTAGTTGAGCCACCAAGGGCTTTTATCCGTGCCTCCGCCTCCTGCCGACTAAATGCTTCCAGCCTGCCAGTGATAACAAACTCCTCCCCTGCCAGGGATAATTCTTCAGGCTGAGCCGCTTCTTCCTCCAGCCTAACCCCGGCCATCTTTAATCGGTTAATAATGTTACGATTTTCTTCCTGTTTAAAGAAGACGATAATACTATCAGCGAGCTTAGGTCCGACGGTAGAAATGTTAGTGAGGTAATCTCGAGATGCTTTAGCTAGATTATCAATGCTATGAAATTCTTTAGCTAGAAGCTCCGCCATCTCCTCACCGATATGGAGTATGCCTAGGGCAAAGATAACCCTGGCTAGGGGTCTCTGTTTACTCTTCTCAATAGAGCTAAGCACATTATCAGCACTCTTATCAGCCATCCTGTCTAACTGGATAAGCTGCTCCTTTTTGAGGTCATATAGGTCAGCCACATTCCTGACCAGCCCCGCCTGAAGCAGCGTAGCACTTAGTGATTCACCTATTCCCCTGATGTCCATACCCCCGCGGGAGACAAAGTGCTCTAGCCGCTGTTGAACCTGAGCCGGACAGGCAGAATTTGAGCAATAATGCATAACCTCACCTTCAAGTTTAATCGCCTCGGCACCGCATACCGGGCAGCGTGGCGGCATAGTGAATATTTTTTCTTGACCACTACGCTTACTTACAATCGGTCCGATAACCTGAGGTATCACCTCGCCCGCCCGCTGGACGATAACCGTATCACCAATACGGATGTCCTTACGCCTGATGTCATCTTCATTATGGAGAGCTGCCTGTTTGATGGTTACCCCTCCTACCGAGACTGGTTCTAGGATAGCATAGGGATTAAGGGTGCCGGTTCTGCCAACGCTAATACCGATATCATTCAGACATGTGGTAGCCTGAATGGCAGGAAACTTATAGGCTATAGCCCATCGTGGCTCATGACCAATATTTCCCAGTCGCTCTTGCAGGTCGACCGAATCTACCTTGACCACAATACCATCGGCTTCATAGGGGAGACTCTCTTTTCCCTCCACCCAGGTACGGTGGTATTCCTCAACCTGCTCAATAGTGGTAAACAGCCTATTATTAGGGTTTACCTTAAAGCCAAGGGACTCAAGGTATTCCATAGTTTCCCAATGGGTGGGAGGGGTTGCTTTGCCTTCAGCATAACCCAGCATATAGATATAAATATCCAGTGGGCGTTTGGCGGTAATACGGGGGTCAAGCTGACGCACTGAGCCGGCGGCAGCATTTCTGGGATTGGCAAACAGGGACAGCCCTTCATCAGCCCGCTCCTGATTTAATTTATTAAAGCCTTCCTTAGGCAGAAAGACCTCACCCCGCACCTCAAACCTAGTTGGTGCCTCCTTGGACACCGATAACGGGATGCTCCTAATCGTCCTTAAGTTCTGGGTGATATCCTCACCACGGAAGCCATCACCACGGGTAGCCCCGGTAATTAGTTGACCATCAACATAGGTTAAGGCTACCGCCAGTCCATCAATCTTATGCTCACCAACAAAGTTAAATTGCTTTCCCGCTACCAGCCTTGAGGTTCGGGTATACCAGGCTAATAACTCATCTCTGGAGAAAACATTGCCCAGGGATAATAAGGGCAAGGGATGCTCGACTACACCGAAAGCCTCCACCGGGGCAGCGCCCACCCGCTGGGTAGGGGAGTCTGGAGTCAGGAACTGGGGATACTGCTCCTCCAGCTGCTTCAGCTCCCTCATTAACTCGTCATATTCAGCATCGCTAATCTCAGGACTATCCAGCACATAATAGCGGTAGTTATGATGGTTAATCTCCCCCCTTAACTCTTCTACCCTCTCTTTTACGCCAGCTAAATCTCTCATCCAACCCCTTTTACAAGCTCATTCTTAATAAATTATAGCATAGCTTATAGCTACCATAAAGATAAGCAGGTATAATGTGAACATCAGGATTAAGATTGGGGGTTAAACCAATGAAATGGTTGACAAGAATATTTCTGCTAGTTGTGACTTTAGGCTTGATAGGCGTGGGCAGCTTTGTCCTTCATAGCTACGCCTATTCTCAGGGTGAGACAACGGGATATAATAATGGATACGGTAAGGGGTATTCTGTAGGTCAAGAAGATGGCTATAGTTCGGGTAAGACCGAGGGCTACAGCTTGGGCAAGGCTGATGGCTATGTTTCAGGTAAAGCTGACGGTTATGATGAGGGCTATACTTTAGGTAAGACCGATGGCTATGATGAGGGCATAGAAGTAGGTCTGGGACACGGTTACACTCTAAGAGACCCAACATATAAACAGACCATTTTATTTCTGAGAAGGGATAAAACAGATAAGAATGAATATATTGAGGATATTTATGTATGCTCCCACTTCGCTCGAGATGTATGTAATAATGCTGAAGAGCAGGGATTTCGGTGTGCCTTCGTTGACCTCCGCTTTCCCAAAGGAGGGCACTCCATCATAGCTTTTGATACCATTGATAAGGGATTACTCTTCTTTGAGCCACAATTTGATAAGGAGGCTAGCCCTGAGATTGGCAAACGGTACTACCGATGTATAGAACCTGAACCAGGTTACTATTATGAGAAGCCCTCGTATGATGATACTATAGAGGATATTCTAATTATC
>DAOWKM010000071.1 GCA_030643695.1 Dehalococcoidia bacterium
AACCTACTTAAAAAGGATACTGTAATGACTGATAAACCGCTTCCTGACCTGAAAACATTCATTGAGAATGTCAACAAGAAGGATAACAGGCGTAACGGACTGAAAATTCATTTTGCCTTTGTCAACCGAAAAAGAAAAGCTAAGTCTAAAAGATGACTACTATTTTGGTTTATCTTTAGTTAAGATGAACGGGTGTCCCTCGCCTTCAAAATCGGGTAAGTAGTTCTCGGCTGCTCCCATTTCTTGCCTCCAGCCATTGTTTAAGCCTATCTCATTTACTAGCTTGATGACCTCTGAATACTCTCCTGCTGAGATTGTCCTTGATAGCAGAGGAATCCGTGAAGCCCGGTGCGCAGGAAAGTATTGAGACATGATGCTGACCGTGACTGTGGGGGAAATCTCACGGGCTAGCCAGGTGAGTGAATCTCGGCTACCTGCCAGCCGGTTGGGAAGAATAAGGTGACGCACAATTAATCCTTTCTGTGCCAGTCCGGCTTCATCCACTACCAGCTCCCCGACCTGTTTATACATCTCGGCGATAGCTTGGCGAGCATGCGTCACATAATCTGAAACCCGCGAGAACTTTCTCGCCCATTTATTAGAGGCATACCTCAAGTCGGGCAGGTAAATGCTTATTATGCCGTCAAGTTCCCTCAGGGATTCAATGGAGTCATAACCATTGGTATTGTAGACCAGCGGTAGCCGAAGTCCCATCGGCACTGCTTCCAATACTACCCGAACCAACTGCGGCACAAAGTGCGAGGGGGAAACAAAGTTGATATTGTGGCACCCTAGCTCATTCTGGAGGTAGAGCATGCGTTCCGCCAGAGTATAGAAATCTATTTCCTTAGATTGTTGCTTTTTCCAGTTCTGACTTATCTGGTAATTTTGGCAATAGACACATCTCATATTGCAGTTGCCAAGGAATATTGCTCCTGACCCCCTGCTTCCCGAAATGGCCGGCTCTTCTCCATAATGAGGGCAAACCGCAGCCACTATGGGTAGATGACCTGAATGGCAAAACCCTTGCTCGCCTTCTAGTCGATTGACTCCGCATTCCCTGGGGCAGATGTTACACGAGGCCAATCGCGCCTCAAGTGCTGCGGCACGGCGCTCTAGTTCACCAGACTGGTATAGGGCGATATATTCTGGCTCGAACAATTACTACTCCATCCTGAATAGAGTTAGTGTCATATTACACCCTGCTCACTAAATTTGGCTACCTTTTCATCGGGAAGGGTTGATAAACAGCCTCCAGTAAGTCATCTTGTTTTCTGCCCAGTTTATGACTATAATAAATCTTACTGAGGAAGGAGATTAGTAAAAATGCCATCATACGCTTATTTCCATAACGAATTCGTTCCTCTATCTGAAGCCAGGATAGGGATTATGACTCATTGCCTGCACTATGGCACCGCTCTTTTTGAGGGTATCAGGGGCAATTGGAATAGCAAGCAGAAGCAGATTTACCTTTTTCGCCTTGAAGAACACTATGAACGACTGCATAATGGCTGCCGGGTGTTAAAGATTAATCTACCTTATGCCATAGACGAGCTATGTCGGATAACAGTAGAACTGATAGAAAGATGCGGTTTTCAAGAAGATATATATATCCGACCAGTTGCTTATAAAAGCTCTGAGGATCTAGGTGTCCGTCTTCATAATCTGGATGATGATTTCTTCATCTTTGCTATCCCCTGGGGGAGGTATTTAGATGTAGACAAAGCTAAATGCGGCGTCTCTTCCTGGCGGCGTCCTAGTGACAATGTAATTCCACCACAGGTTAAGGTTACTGGCATCTATGTAAATAATGCCTTGGCTAAAACAGAAGCCATTGAGAATGGCTTTGATGAGGCGATTATGCTTTCCACGGATGGTCATATCTCTGAAGGGACTGGTGAGAATATTTTTCTGGTTATAGATGGTAAATTAGTCACGCCACCTAGTTACAGTAACATCCTTATGGGCATTACCCGCAACACAGTAATAGAACTAGCCCGAAACGAACTGGGTATAGAAACGATTGAGAGGCAGATTGACCGCAGTGAGCTCTATATCGCTGGAGAGTGCTTTTTTACCGGTACTGCTGCCCATATAACCCCGATAGCTGAGGTAGACCACCGTAAGATAGGTGATGGTGAAATTGGTGAGATAACCAAGAGACTACAAAGAATCTACTTTGAGGTAATACAGGGTAACAATCCCAAATATCTTGACTGGTGCACGCCGGTTTATAAAAAGTAAGCCTAGCACAAGAGGTTTAAGTGGTGGTCAATGGGATTATAGCTATAATTATTGGCTATCTTCTCGGCTCTATTCCGTCAGCCTACATTGCGGCTCGTATAGTCACCGGTAAGGATATTCGTCAGATGGGTGGGGGCAATGTTGGTGCCCGCAATGTTCTCATAGAAGTTGGCAGGGGAGCGAGTATTGCCGTAGGAATTTTTGATGTTGGTAAAGGGGCAGCGGCGGTGGCTATAGCCTACTGGCTAGGTGTGCCTCTGCTCTTCGTGCTAGCCGCTGGATTGGCAGCAGTAGTCGGTCATATATGGTCTATCTACCTGAAATTCACCGGGGGAAATGGTCTGGCTACTACTATCGGCGTTCTATCCCTTCTGATGACCAGGGAGTTATTGATTGCCTTAGCCATAACACTTCTACTCGTAGTTATTACCCGGAATATTATCCTATCGGTAAATATCAGCCTTGTTTCGGTGCCTATATTTGCCTGGTTTCTGGAGAAATCAGGGGTGCTTGTTACCTTCTCCATTGTTTTGCTGCTAGTAATAGGGATTCACTTCCTCCCCACAGCTAAGGCGGCTGTAGTCAGGGCGGGGAGTAAACAGAACTTTTTTGCTGAACTCCTGCGGAGGAACAGGGGTTAAGCAAGAAGAAGTGTAGGCTATTCTTTAGCCGGGTTTACCTGTAATGACTTCAGCAGGCAAATGACCTGGCAACTTTCCTCAAGCATAGTAGTGGAGCTGTAGGCTTCTTCAAGTAGTTGACCAATAGCGAAGCTGCCATGACTATGAACCATAATAATCTTGTGTTGATTTAATGCCTGAGCAATTATATCAGCTAGCCCCCCTGGTTGTACTTTCATATGCCAGCCAAGAACGGGAACCTGACCCACTGCCGATAATCCTTCAGCGCAGTTAGGCACAATCTCGGTTTCACTTAATGATAAGGCAACGGCATAAGGGGGGTGGGCGTGAACAATGGCTAACGCCGGGGTTTGCTGATAAATAGCCCGATGGACAGGTAATTCCGTTGAGGCTAAAGGGGTGGAGCGGTCATTTTTGCTTATCCCGGTCTCTATTAAGTCACTCTCTTGCAGGCAACCAATCATACTGCCGCGGCGAGTAATGATTATACGCTCTCCCAGTCTAATGCTTAAATTTCCGCTATGGGAGGAGACAAGTCCCCTAGTAAAAAGGTCACGGCCTATGGCCTGAAACTGAGATAAAATCATAGCTTCCTTATCGTATTATTACACCAACCGTCTAATGATAGCAATCACTCTACCCTGAATTTCAACATTGTCCGGTCTGACATATATCGGCTTCATTTGGCTGTTTGCTGGCTGGAGTCGGATACGGCCTGGCTCAGCATAGAATTTTTTAAGCGTAACCTCCCTTTCCGCTTTAAGCCATATGGCTGCCATCTCTCCATTCTCTACCACATTCACATACTGCATCAGCACAATATCACCATCATTAATCAGGGCATCCACCATTGATGAGCCCTTCACCTTCAGAGCATAAACCCCTTCCTTACCGCGGGTCAAGTCTTCGGTCACCCCCAGCGTCTCTGAAGAGGCAATAGTATCCCAGGTATCAGGGGTAGGCACTGGTATTGGTTCACCGGCTGCTATTTGGCCAATAATGGGGATATGGAGTAGATACCCCGGGGCAGGGGACCGAGTGAGTAACTCAATACCACGCGATATCTCAGGATGGCGGCGAATATACCCCGCCTTCTCCAATATATTTAGGTTGTAATCGGCAACGGAGGTCGAGCTAATCCCGCACTCACTTACTATCTCCCTGATACTGGGGGGATAGCCCCGCTCTACTAACGAATGGCGGATAAAATCAATGATATGCTGCTGTTTTGTTGATAGTGCCTTCACCTATCACCTCAAGAACTAATCCCGAGCCAAGGCGAACATTAGTTCTATAAAAACTTTATATTAAATAAGTTTTTTTGTCAAGCCTTGAATTGCCTTGTTACCTCTTGCTATACTGTGATGATGATTATAGACTTTCACACCCATGTATTTCCACCCCAGATAAAGAAAAACCGTAATAAATATATTGATAGTGACCCCTGTTTCGCTATTCTCTACTCCAGGAAGGACGCTAAACTCGCCACCGCTGATGAACTTATCGCCAGTATGGATGAAGCCGGGATTGATATTTCGGTCATTGTCAATATTGGCTGGACTACGCACGAGCTGTGTGTTGAAACTAACGACTACATCTTGGAGTCAGTAGCTCGCTATCCTCACCGCTTGATAGGCTTCTGTAGCGTTCAGCCCAACTCCTATGAATCAGCTATAGCTGAAGTAGAGCGCTGTGCCCAGGGGGGGATAAAAGGGGTTGGCGAGATGAGACCGGATATGCAGCTATTTGACCTTAGTGATAAGGAGGTGATGGAGCCCCTTATTAAGGTAGTAAAGAAATATGAGCTAGTTCTGCTCACCCATGCCTCTGAGCCAGTAGGTCATGAGTATCCGGGCAAGGGGAGTGTTACCCCGGATATGCTCTATCCCTTTATCACCAGCTTTCCTGATTTAACCATAGTCTGTGCTCATTGGGGTGGTGGTTTACCCTTCTATGCTTTAATGCCCGAGGTAAAACAGGCAATGAGCAATGTCTTTTTTGATACTGCCGCCTCCCCCTTTCTGTATAGTCCTCAGGTATATAATCAGGTTATCCAGCTTGTCGGGGCTGACAAGATTCTTTTTGGTAGTGATTACCCCTTGCTGGCACAAAGTCGGTTGCTTAACGAGATTAAGTCGCTGGATTTGCCTGAGCCAGCAAAAAACCTGATTTTATCAGGTAATGCCCAAAGGCTGCTGGGTATTAGAGATGAGTAGAAGGTTGAGCTGTGGAGCGAATTCGCTCTTTTATTGCTATTGAGCTACCTGAGGAGTTGAAACTAGGGCTTACTCAACTTGAGGCTCAGCTAAAATTGGGTAAGCAGCCTTGGGTAAAGTGGGTTAACCCACAGAGCATTCACCTGACACTAAAGTTCCTGGGCAGTATTGATATTGATAGGACTGGGGAAATAACCAGGGCAATGGAGACGGCTGTCCAGGGAATATCTCCCTTCCACCTAGAGGTTAAAGACCTGGGAGTTTTCCCCAATTTGAGGCGAGTTCAGGTAGTCTGGGTAGGGATAAGGGGGGAGGTTGATAAGCTTGCCCAGCTTCAAAAGCATATTGAGTCGGCTCTAGCCCCTCTGGGTTTTGCTCCCGAATCACGACCCTTCACCCCTCATCTGACCCTGGCTCGCCTTCGTGACTGGGCATCATTAGATGACCGACAAGGATTTGGGCAGCTTATTGCCAGCACCAGGTTTGAGTTGGTTTATACCATTGAAGTAGATGCTATCAATTTGATGAGAAGCCAGTTAACTAGAGAGGGTGCCATTTACAGTCGGATTAGCCTGGTCGGGCTAAAGAAGCCCTAGCTGCTCATTTCAATGAAAACACTATCTTTTGCTTTTGTATTTCTCTTCTTATTTTCCCCGCTTCTTCAAGGTACTTCAAGTGAGCAATAGCCTCTCCAATAGCAAACCATTTTTGGGGAACAGGGAATAACTCCCAGAATTCGTAGTCTACATCCCAGCTCATTTGTGATGCCACCTGAAAGGCATTTTGGCTACCTTTTTCCAGGATAGAGAGAACCTCATTGGCTCTTTCTTGGTGGTGATACTTTAATTGCTGAATTCTCTCCTTAAAGTTGTTAAAGACACCTCTATGCCCTGGTAATACCAGCCTAACATCAAGATGGTAAACCTTGTCAAGGCTTGTCAGGTATTCCTTTAGTGGGTTCTCCTCACTGGAAAATAGTGAAATGTTAGGGGTTATGTCATTGAGAATATGGTCTCCGGATATGAATATCTTCTGGTTAGGTTCATAAAGACACATATGGCCTGGAGTATGCCCCGGGGTTTCAATGCATTTAAATAAATAATCCCCGATGCTTATTACATCGCCTTCCTTCAAAATATAGAAGTCCAGATGACCCTTTGAGCCATATTTATGACCGGGGTGGCTCTGAACAGCCCGTTGAAGTTCATTTTCAGGAAAACCATTTATATAAGCAAAGCTGGATGCCTTTTCCCAGAGGTTCTTAGAGTTAATAATGTCAGCGTCTGGCTGATTGAAATAGATTGTTGATGTATCTGTGGCTAGGGTTGAGACCAGACCTAAATGGTTGGCGTGGACATGGGTAATAAAAAAATCTGCCCTGCTTAAATCTACATCCAGCTCCTTTAAGCCAGAAGACATCGCCCTCAGGCATTCCCCTCGATTCATTCCGGTATCAATAATCAGGGATTTTCCATCAGCTTTTATTATGTAAGAGTTGACCGCTCTCAGCGGATTGTGAGGCAGAGGAACCTCAATCTTGTACAGGTTGGGCAAAATTTCTTCAGTCATTGGCTTGCTCTCTTCACTATGATAGCAAGAGTATCTAAGGTGGTCAATTTGTGGATAAACCAAGTCACGAGCCCAATTAAGAGTGAGGCATATTCAAAGCCCTTGCCAATAGCCATCACTTAGTGTATACTATAGGAAATTTAATTTCGGTTGGGAGGTGGACCTCGTGGAACAATTCAACTTTCCTAAATGCCAGAAGTGCAACACTGGGGACCTAGTGCCCCTATCTGATTTTGGGGGTCAAGGAGCGGCTATCCACTACAAGGCATGGGTTTGCACTAATCCTGATTGTGGCTTTAATCTGAAAATCAGGAATGGTGATGTCTATATTAACGAACCCATTATAAGCGGGACACTTCACAGTCCCCGCTCCCGCTAAATATTTTAGTGGTTCACCGTGACGCTCTAGATTATAAGTGAGCAAAATGCTTCCTCAAGTAGCTAAGCTCAAGGGGATGGCACTTGACCTTTTGTTTCCACAATGGTGTGTAGGCTGTGGCAAGGAAGGTGATTTGCTTTGCTCCTCTTGCTGCCGCTCCTTGTCTCGAATTATGCCTCCCCTTTGTCCCCGGTGCGGTAAACCACAACCCAGTGGCATACTTTGCCCCGGGTGCGTTAGCTGGCAAGCAGAGATAGATGGCATTCGCTCCCCATTTCGTTTTGATGGAGTAATGCGCCAGGTTATTCATCAACTAAAGTATAGGAATGTTAGAGCCCTGGCGGCACCTTTGGCTAAATTGCTGCAGGATTATCTTATTACCAGTCCTATGCCCGGCGAGGTCTTGGTACCGGTTCCCCTGCACCAGAAACGGTTGAGGGAGCGCGGCTATAATCAATCCAGCCTGCTGGCTCAAGAGCTAGGCAAGCTCATCAATCTACCAGTAGTAGATAATTATCTCTTTCGGCAGCGGCATGCCCCTCCTCAGGCAAGAACATCAACTGTGGAGGAACGGCAGAGTAATGTGGCTGGTGCTTTTACCTGTCGTGACCAGAGGTTGCAGGGCAAGCAAGTATTGCTTATAGACGATGTTTCTACCTCTGGGGCGACCCTTAACGCCTGTGCGGCAGCACTAAAAGCAACCGGAACTACCGCAGTGTGGGGGCTAACATTAGCCAGAGAGGTTTGAACTAAATGGCTAAACGAGTCAACAAGTAGCTTCCTCTTTTTATGCTATCCTGCTAATGTGAGCTTGAGGCTGTTTAAAAATGGAGGTCGAAATTCCCTTTGGGTAGGCAAACTAACAGGAAAGTGGCTTTTGGATTACACTGTCTCAAATTCTTGCTAACAGAATTATAGCACCTTAACAGCAGTTCATCAACCCTATCCCCTGTATCCCCTTCCCCTTGCCAAGGGGAAGGGGAGGAGATTGAAAGAGGGGCTAGCGCCCCTCTTAAACGCCCTGCTATTTTACTCTGAGGAGAGTCAAAGAGAGGCGGAGCCTCTCTTACCAAAAATCTTCCCCCTCTCCCTCAAGGGAGAGGGGGATAATGGGGGTGAGGGTGTTAGTGATTGAGCTGAAAAGCCCAAAATCTGAAGCTAAAATCGAGGCTTTTGAAAATTAAACAGCCTTAGCTAGTAAAGGAGGTGAGTCATGGGTTGGATGGGTGATAAGACGAAGAAGCTTAGGAGAGTGCCGAATCCCTACTTCACGATGCACACCACCGCTAAGTTTCTCTTTGGTGTCGGCTTAGGTGTGCTGCTGGCTACTTGGTTGCCTATATGGACTGGCTGGGTATTCATCATTGCCGCCATGCTAATCGCTATACCCAGCACCAGAATTATTCTGATGAAGTAAGATAGGGGGCATAAACGCTGAAGAAGTTCTTGCTGATTAAGAGACCTAGAACACTAAAATGTTCTTAACGCTAAAGGAACATCTTGGGGAAGGTTAGGAAAAGATGAAAAGTAAGCTAATTTGGTCAATATTTTGGGCATTAGTAGGAGTTTTCATTGTAATAGTGAGTGTATTGTTCATTCCAGTATTTAGAGACTTACTCAGGGGTTCTCCTCTGTTTTTGTCACCGTTTGTTGCCTTCTTTTTGTTAGGTGCGGCACTGATATTTTTAACTATTAAGGAAAAAGTGGGAGGAGTGCCCAAGAAGTTTCTATTATTAACCGGAGCTTCTGCTGCAGGGATTTTTGTCAGTGTCTTTCTGCACAATGCCATTTATGGGTTGTTCATCTACTGGTTTGGTGCCGATTTTTGGAAAGGGGGAGATGAGCCTTTCTTCTTTATTATGGCTACCATCATCTGTCCGCTGGGTTTTCTGGTTGGGGCAATCGGTAGCATAGTTCTTGGTATTAAGAAGTTTAGGGTAGCGAAACGGCTTTCGGGCAAAGGCTAAAGCAGCATCAATTGCTGGTTTCAATGCTTTAAAGGATGACCGTAACGCTCACCCTTCTCGTAGTCTTCCACTACTTTTAATACCATCTCTCTGGTATGAGCCAGGGATGGACCCCCGTCCATCTGAACTGCCATAAAACAGGCTTCCACTATCTCTTCTCCGCTAGCTCCTGCTTCTAAGGCATGTAGGACATGATTACGAACACAAGTCTCGCAATTTTTCACTACGGTTATGCCTAAAGCAATAAGCTGTTTCTCCTTATATGATAACGCTCCTTCCCTTTCCACCTCATTGGAGAAAGCCCTAAATCGCTCCGCAAGCTCCGCTTCCTTCCTTTGTGCCGCTTTCAAATGTTCGCTTGAAGTCTTAGCTTTTGGCTCGACCATTTCTCTACCCTCCTTGTAAAGATTTGCTCACTCTTTCTAGGTTGTATAGAATAACACAGGGGTGAGCGGGGTGTCAAAGGGGTTATCACCTTGACACTCTGGGGGGAGCGATGTTACACTTCCTTTGTTCCTCAGCAGTGATGCTTACCTTATTACCAGAGAGTGCTCATAGTTATGAAAAAAATTGGTATTCTCTATCATCCAATGATTAAGGATGCCTATAGTATGGCGGAAAAACTGGAGAGGTTTTTAAGCTCAACGGGTGTTTCGGTGTGGCTATGCTCGTCTTGGGAAGGGGAGAAGGCTAGGGTTCAGGTAAATGATACCGATTTAATTCTTAGCATTGGTGGTGATGGCACTATTCTACGGGCAGCTCAAGCAGTGGTTCCCCGGCTGACTCCTATTACCGGGATAAATCTGGGCAGGCTTGGGTTTATGACTGAGCTTAGTGCAGATGAGGCGGTGGCTAAACTACCTGCCTTGCTGGCTGGTGAGGGCTGGGTCGATGAGCGAGCTATGCTTGAGGCTGAGCTTCTCTCTGCTGATGAGGAACAGGGGACAGCCCAGATATTCTATGCTTTGAATGATGTGGTGGTGGCACGGGGGGCAATAGCTCGGATGGTCTATGTAGAAGCCAGTGTTAATGGTGAACTACTGACCACCTATAAGGCTGATGGGGTGATTGTGGCTACCGCCACTGGTAGCACTGGTTACTCGCTGGCAGCCGGCGGTCCTATTCTCTACCCACAAGCCAGGGATTTCTTGCTCCTGCCGATAGTGCCTCACCTCGGTTCTGCTTATACCGTGGTATTACCGCCTACAGCAGTAGTGAGGCTGTGTGTTAGCACTGTCCATCAGGCAGCGTTGAGCATTGATGGTCATATAAATTTACCGTTGTCAAATGGTGCTGTGGTGAGTGTAAAGCATAGCTCTAATAAGGTTAGATTTTTGAGGATTCACCCCGAGACCTCTTTCTATAGTTCTCTGGAGCAAAGGTTGAAAGGAAAGCAGTAAGTTGAATTCGGTAGAAAAAGCTAGAGTCAGTGATGTAACCCAGATGCAAAACTTGATTAACTACTTTGCTGATAAGGGTGATATGCTAGCCCGCTCCTTGAGTGAGATATATGAAAATATCAGGGATTATTTTGTAGTTAGGCAGGGTGAGCGAGTGATTGCCTGTGCCGCACTTCATATTAGCTGGTCAGACTTAGCTGAGATAAAGTCTTTGGCGGTGGCTGAGGAGAGCCAGAAGCAGGGTATTGGCAGCCAACTGGTAAAAGCCTGCCTCAAGGAAGCTAAGGAGCTTGGTATTCCTACTGTTTTTTGCTTGACCTATCAGACAGCCTTTTTTGAGCAGTTTGGCTTTTCTCAGGTAGATAAGATGGAGCTGCCTCGCAAGGTCTGGAGTGAGTGTTACCGCTGTCCCAAATTTCCCGATTGTGATGAGGTAGCGCTTATCTATCATCTGGAGGTAGGAGTTTAACTTGACCGAGGAAAAGACACTATCTAGCCATCTAGTCTATGAAGGGCGAGCGGTAAGGCTAAGGGTTGATACTGTTGAGATGCCCAGCGGTCGGGAAACCACCCGAGAGATTGTGGAGCATAGTGATTGTGTGGCTATTATTGCCATTGATGCTAATGATAATGTCCTGCTGGTTAATCAATTTCGTAAGTCGGTGGGGAAAGAGCTATTAGAGATACCGGCTGGCGGCATTGAATCAGGCGAGGATGCGGTAGCATGTGTTCGCCGTGAGCTGCAGGAGGAGACTGGCTATTTACCTAGAAAAGTAGAGAGGTTGGGTGGCTTCTATTCTACGCCTGGTTACTGCACTGAATATCTTTATCTTTACCTGGCTACCGACCTTATTCCTAGCCAACTGCATGCTGAGGATACCGAGAATATTGGATTGGTCCGGGTGCCGCTTAGTCAGATTTCTGAGCTTATCGCCTCGGGCAGCATTTGTGATGCCAAGAGTATCGCCGGGTTGCTTACCTTCTTAGAGTATCGCCGAGTGCGTTCCGGGCTGGTTGGCTAACCCAGTGCATCAGAGAGCTGTCTACCGCCGAGAAGATGCATATG
>DAOWKM010000007.1 GCA_030643695.1 Dehalococcoidia bacterium
CTCCAGGCTCTGGCTGAGGCGGTGAAGCTGGGCAAACGGGGCATTGTCCTAGTTCCCGAGATTGCCCTTACTCCCCAGACTATAGAGCGATTTGCCTCACGGTTTCCTCATAAGGTGGCTGTCCTTCATAGTAAGCTCTCGCTGGGTGAGCAATTTGATGAGTGGCAGCGGATAAGAAATGGAGAGTTTGATGTAGTTATCGGCTCCAGGAGCGCTATTTTTGCTCCTCAACCTGAGCTGGGTCTGATAATTATTGACGAAGAGCATGAATGGACCTATAAGCAACATGATAAATCGCCTCGCTACCATGCTCGTGATGTGGCAATAAAGTTAGCTGAGCTAACCGGAGCGGTGGTTGTTCTGGGTAGCGCCACCCCTGATGTGGAGACCTTTTACTATGCTCAACGGGGAGGCTATCACCTGCTTCAGCTTCCGGAACGGGTTACCCCCAGTGAGGGTTCACCCCTGCCCCAGGTTAAGGTGGTAGATTTAAGGGATGAACTGAGGGCGGGCAACAGGAGTGTCTTCAGTCGCTCTTTATCGCAGGCAATGACTAAAGCGGTAGCCGGTGGGGAGCAGGTGATTCTATTTCTTAATCGGAGAGGAACAGCTAGCTTTATTCAATGCCGTAATTGCGGCTTTGTCCTCCGCTGCCGGCGCTGTGCGGTTGCCCTCACCTATCATTTTGTTGAGGGTGTGTTGGTTTGTCACCAGTGTAACTATCGGATGCCAGTTCCCCAGATTTGTCCCCGGTGCTTGAGCCGCCGGATAAAGTTCTTAGGCATTGGCACCCAGAGACTGGAGCAGGAAACCAGCTATACTTTCCCTCAAGCCAAGCTACTGCGCTGGGATAGTGATGCTACTAAGCTGAGACATTCTCACGAAGAGATATTAAATAAGTTCCGTGCCCATGAGGCTGATATTCTTATTGGCACGCAAATGATTGCCAAAGGGCTGGATTTACCTCTAGTTACCCTGGTGGGGGTGATTAATGCCGATACCGGCTTAAATCTGCCTGACTTCCGGGCTGGGGAGAGGACCTTTCAGCTCCTCTCTCAGGTAACAGGTAGAGGGGGGCGGGGCACTTTAGGCGGGCAGGCTATTATCCAGACCTACTCCCCGGAGCACTATGCCATTCAGGCAGCAGCCAAACAGGACTATGCCCTTTTCTATGACCAAGAAATTGCCTACCGACGCCAGCTTCATAACCCCCCCTTCACCCGGCTGGTAAGCCTTGTTTACAGTCATACTAATGATGCTCTTTGCCAGAGAGAGGCAGAAAGAATGAAGCGTATTCTTATTGAAGAGAGAGATTCAACGGGGATAGCCGACCTCGGTCTAATTGGACCAGCCCCGGCATTTATTCATCGGCTACGGGGTAGGTTTCGGTGGCAGCTTATACTTCGTGGTGCTGAGCCTGCTGCCTTTCTTTCGCAGATACCTATTCCCCAGGGGTGGACAGTAGACATTGACCCGGTAGGTCTAGTTTAATCAGGAGCAAGATAAAACAGGTCATCAAGCTTGTACCCGGGAAAAGCTTTTATTGCCCCGATGAGGAACTTCTGATTAATATTGCGCGTGCCTTCTCGAACTCGATAAACCTGGCTCACTGATATTCCCATAGCCTTGGCTAACTCAGATAGGTTCTTATAGTTTCCATCACACAGTTCAAAAATTCTTGTCTTTATTATCATAGCTATCACCCTGTGATGACTAATGACTATATTATAGCCATAAATATGCCAATTGTCAAGTCATATAGTCATTTTTGATTATGATTTATTTGCCTTAGTCTAGCTATTACAGTAAAATGTATGAGAAAAAAATTTGTGTGAGGTGAAGTAGTGCCTGTTTATGAGTATGAATGTAGTGTTTGTCAATTTCATTTTGAGAGGAAGCAGAGGTTTGATGACGAGCCAGTAGCGGTATGTCCTGAGTGTAAGGGAAAGGCTCGCCGTGTCCTTAATTCCATCCCGATTATATTTAAAGGGAGCGGCTTCTATATTACTGATAATCGTAAAGGTGGTGTGAGCGAGCCGGTGAAAGGTAAAGGGAAATTGCCCGACAAGGGAAAGGGGAAGGAAAGTAGGGGGTGAAGGCGCTACTACAGCGAGTCTCTGGAGCCTGGGTTAGTGTTGCCAGTGAGGTAGTGGGTAGGATAGGGCGAGGGCTGGTGGTTTTTGTCGGGGTGGCTAACGGGGATACAGAGAGGGATGCGCAGTATCTGGCACAAAAGACGGTTAACCTGCGCATTTTTTCTGATAGCGAGGGTAAGTTTGAGCTTTCGGCTCTGGATATTAGAGGTGAGCTACTGGTGGTGAGCCAGTTTACTCTCATGGCTGATACTGGGAAGGGGCGCCGTCCCAGTTTCACTGAAGCGGCACCGCCGGCTCGGGCTGAGGAATTATTTGAGCAGTTTGTCAAACAGGCTCGCGCCACTGGATTAAAAGTGGAAACGGGGCGGTTTCAGCAATATATGCAGGTAGAAATCCATAACGATGGTCCAGTAACAATATTATTGGATAGTAGAGGAAGAACTTAAAAACAAATTCTAGTTGAAACTAATTGCGATTACAAAGGGTTGCAAAGCCCCTTTTTTCTGTTATAATTGCTACCAGTTTCTTATAGGTGCGTTAAGTGAACCAATCTGGGTATATAACTGATAAGCTAAGCAAACTAGGGTATCGGCTGACACCTCAGCGGATGATGATTTTGTCAGTCATTGAAAATAGCGACAACCATATTAGCGCTGAGGAAATCCACACCCAGATTGTGGCTAAATACCCCAATGTTAATATCTCAACCGTCTATCGTACCCTAGAACTACTTAAACGACTTAGTCTGGTAACTGAGATAAACTTAGGAGGAGGACAGGTCAGATACCACCCTGCCAATAAGGGACACCACCATCACCTGATTTGCCAGGAGTGCGGCACCATAATTGACCTTGATGAATCAGCGCTCGCTCCTCTCAAGGATACGTTGCTTCGGGAATATAAATTTATTGCCGACCTTAGGCATCTGGCTATTTTTGGTCGTTGTGTGAATTGTCAGAGGTAAATTTTTTTAATTAGTTACTGCATCTAATTGCAAGTGCATTTAATAGCAATTAAGGCTTTAGGCAAAGACTAGAAAGAGGGTACAGGAAATGAAGGTATAGGTTCGAGCTGTGGTTTTATTAAAGTGTAATTTGGTAGGAGGTAATGATGAAAGTGAAGACAATGGTAGCTTTATTGGTTTTGGTAATGGTGGTGTCCGGGGCTCTTGTCGGGTGCGCTTCACCCGCCCCAACTGCACCGCAGGGAGGGACATCGCTAATTAATGATTACCCCAGTTTAAAGCCACTAGCTAGTTTTGTTGGCGAAGAGAATCTATCTGTGCTGAATCTGGTAGGATTTAAAGCCGCAGATAGAGCTATGAAGGAGTTAAAGCTTGAAAAAGGGGACCTAAATATTCTGGCACTGACAGATGCCGGATACATAGCCAGAATTGGAGAGTATACTACTGAGAAAGCCCTTGATGGAGTAATGTTAACCAGTGGTACTTCTCGAGGCAAAGGAAATTTGGCAAACCTGCATAAACCACATAATGCCTCATTATGGTTTGCCTTCTTTGACAAAAAGAGCAAAGGTTGTGTTTACCTTGAAGCTGATAATGAAGTTCTTAGGAATTATCTGGAAAGAGAGAAGACAGGAATAGATGCTGCTTTAAGCGAGTTTATGAAGCTAAAGGACAACGAGATATTCACTAAGATAGCGAAGGAGAATATTGATGCCGATAGGCTGCTCAATAACCCAGAATCATGGCAGAAGAAGATGGTCGCTGAGGTATTTGGTGGAAACGAATTCAGCATATTCACCATATCTAACCTTTGGGCTATGGGCTTACCTAATGATTTTCTCAAAGTGGCTGAGCTTCACGACCACATCTGCCCAGGACTGACCAGTGGCTATCTAATAGCTGAATACATTAAAAAGAACTTTCCTACCCCTGCTCCTAGGTATGAGTACACTGTCATCGCCATTCCACCCTGGTGCAAGGACGATGCCCTGATACAAATCTTTGAGACCAATGTTGGGCATAAGCGGCTCTATGTAAAGCACCTGACAAAGGAGCAAATGGCACAACTTCCTGAAGAGGCAAAGAATGTGGCTAATGTATTTATTAGATGGCCAAAAGGAGCGCAAAAGGGGGAGGGGTTGGTTGTAGGCTTTGATTGGGATAAGGCATATGAGGGAAGTGGAACAAGTCCGAAGGATTTGAAGGCTTTTGATACCTATAAGTGGTGGTGGGTGAGGCTAAAGATGGACATATGGATGATGGACTACCTGGATAAGCCAGAAGAGCTGGTCTTCGCCATAAAAGAATTTTCCGTTGAGAGTCAGGCAGAACTCGACAACCTTAAAGCAGCCGGGGTAAATCCTCTGGTTGAACTTGGTATTATGCCAGGACCTTAGCCAAAAATAAAGAAGAAGGGGCTTGACAAAACAAGTATGTTATAGTAGTATGCTATTTGCAATTGGTTGCAACAAGTCTCAAAAGTAAGGAAGGAGAGAGAGGAAATGTGCGCTCCAGTAACGGTAACTACAGGCGGAGGTAGCGGTGGTTGTATTGGTATATGCCAGGTGATGCCCCAGATTATTGCTTCAATGGGTATTTTGGGTGTTCTGCTCTGGAACTTCAAGGGTTGGTTCAGCAGGGCATTGTCCTTTAGAAGAGCCTAATGTGGTTTTCTTACCTGATAACAGCTGAGTTGGAAGCTCTCCACCGCACTTTTGTGGAGAGCTTCGCCATATAAGCTATCGCGTTTAACCCTCTTGGTTCTTTCACCAAATGTATTACCAGAGCCTTTCATAATGTTCAGGTTATTTCGATATTTGACGCTGCAAATTGAGCCTACAAGTGCCTGCAATCTAGATTGCAAGATATGTATGAGGCGGAATCTGGAAAGACCTGTTACTTTCCTTACTTTAGATAATTTTAAGAGAATACTTGATTCAGGCAATTTCCGCTATGTTGGCTTGCACGGATGGGGTGAACCCCTGTTAAACCATCAGTTGTTTGAAATGATAAGGTACGCTGAGTCGAAGGGAGTCTCCACTAATCTTACTACCAATGGAACTTTAACTCGAGAAAACATAGATAGGATCTTCAGCAGTGGTCTAAGGGAAATTGCCTTTGGAGTATATGATAAAGAACTCTTTTCACGGAGTCTGCCCCAGATTGCGGAGCTGATAAGGGAAAAGAGCAAGCAGGGCTCCACAATACCAAAAACCTATCTTGATATTACTGTATATCAGGGGAGCTCTGCTCAAATTCTGAATTTAATTAAGCTTGCCGTAGAGTTGCAACTAGATGCAGTAATTCTCCACAGGCTGTTTAATGTCTATAAGGTAGACCCCTCCATAGAGTATATTTCAGCCGAGGAGGAAGATGAGCTGTTTGCCGAGGTAAGACGGCTGGCAAGGATGCTGAAACTAGAGCTATATCTACCGCCAAAGCATTCCTTTCCCTGTCGAATCGTTAAGCGTAGTATCTTCGTTACCGTTGAAGGTAAGGTTACTCCCTGCTGCTTTCTTCCTGAATTTTATCTAGGTAGCGCACTTGAGCAGGGAGTAGGAAAGGTTATGCGCTCAAAAGCATATACCGAGTTTGTTAAGAATATGAAGCAGCATCCAATATGCAGTAAGTGTCAATGGTGAATGATGAAGAAGTCCTATTTTA
>DAOWKM010000050.1 GCA_030643695.1 Dehalococcoidia bacterium
CGGCATCGAGGTCGGGCATGTCTTCAAGCTGGGCACTTTCCTCAGCGAGAAACTGGGAGCTTCATTTATCGATGAAAGGGGCGAGTCTCACCCCACCGTCATGGGCTGCTACGGTATCGGCATCGGGCGGTTGCTGGCGGCGGCCATCGAGCAGAACCACGATGATAAAGGTATTATCTGGCCATTATCTATTGCCCCTTATCACATTTATCTCTGCCCCTTATATCTGGAGAATCCTCAGGTGGCAGCTACCGCTGAAAATCTATATGCTGACCTAAAGGCACAAGGCTTAGAGGTGCTTTTTGATGACCGTCAGGAATCTCCCGGGGTAAAGTTCAATGATGCTGACCTTCTGGGGATACCTATTCGGGTTACCGTTAGTCCCCGAACACTAGAAAAAAATAGTGTGGAGATTAAAAAGCGCTCAGAAAAGCAGTCCCAGCTTGTGCCACTAGAGGGAATAGCCGAAAGGCTCAAGGAGCTTATTAAGGATTAATTATCTACCTCACCCCCTGTATCCCCCTCTCCTTCAAAGGAGAGGGGGAAATTAAAAAAGAGGGGCTGGCGCCCCTCTTAGACACCCGCTTCTGTTACCTCTCTAATAGACTCTTGACAAAACTAGCTTAACTACTTAAAGTGTCCATTAATAAGTCGTGCCGATGTTACTGGGGATGCACAAAATTTCTCAGTATGTTAGTTCTAGGTCTATGTTATGATTTGCGATAGCTGTGGGGTTGAGGCACCAACTAAATATGTTATTTTTTATCAAAACATAGGTGCTTTATTGATGCGTTTCACCAAGCGTATTGAGGGAAATCTGTGCAAATCTTGTATCCACAAATATTTCTGGGAATTTACTCTTATTACCCTTATCTTAGGCTGGTGGGGTGTTATTTCTTTCTTAACGACGCTATTTTACATTCCAAATAACATAATTCGGTATCTCTTCTCGCTAAGTTTAAAGCCTGTACCACCAGGGGCTACTGTTGTCGAGCTCACTGAGGAAGCAATTTCAAGGTTGTCACCTTATGCGGAAACCATCGTTACACGTTTAAACAGTGGTGAGTCCCTAGAGTATGTTGCTGGAGATGTAGCGCTTAGAGCAAGGGTTACACCTGGGCAAGTGGTGCTTTATTTACGTGCCCTAGTAACAGCTTCGCAAGATTCGGAGTAGCATCGGAGATGTATAATAGCCCCAAATTGAATTATGTGCTATTTATTGAGTGTCACTTATGTTTTGGTGTAGGGGCAAATAAGTTATGCCTATGTTGATTACTCAGTCTAGTATCAATTGCGCAAAGTAGCCCCAAGCTCCTGAGATAGTTTATCAAGGATTTGCTGCTGGACTTTATCGACTTCTTCATCGGTCAGGGTATGAGTTGGTGACTGGTAGGTAACCCTGTAGGCGAGGGATTTTTTGCCCGGTGGGACTTGCTCCCCAGAATAGACATCAAATATATTAACCTGAGCTACTAGTGGAAAGCTTTTAATAACATCCAGGACTTTTTGATGGGTTACCCCGGCGTTAATTACTAATGCCATATCCCTGACTACAGCAGGAAACTGCGGTATTGGCTGGAACATCTTATGGCTGGTAGTAAACGGTAACAGTGATGTCAGGTCAATTTCAAAAAGATAAGCATCTCCGGGAATATCAAAGGCTTCCAGCACTTTAGGGTGTATCTCACCAATAATACCCAGTTTGTTACCAGCGATAACTATAGCTGCCCGTTTATTGGGGTGTAGGCTTTCATCTTTAGCTTCCTCAAAGCTGGCTTCCACGCCTAGCCGATTGAGCAGACTCTCTATTACTCCCTTGGCATCAAAGAAATCAATCGGCTCATCCCCACCCTGCCACGACCCTTCCTGTCTGGAGCCAGTTAATACACCACATAGCACCTCACGTTCTTCAGGTAAGTCCTTGTCTCGGGGTAGATATACCCTGCCCAGCTCAAAAAGCCGGATACCACCCTCTTCATGCCTTTTATTTGCCGAAAGGGCAGCTAAAAGATTAGCTCGCAGGGTAGGACGAAGGTATTCCTGGTCGGCTGTCATCGGGTTAGCTACCCGAAGGGGCACAGGTTCAGGGGGATGAGGCTTAGGTGACAGTTTGTTTAACATCTCCCAGCTGGTTAATGAATAAGTAATTATTTCATGGAAGCCGTAACCAGTAAGGCTATAGCCTACTTTCTGCTTAAGGCTAAGAATAGGCTCAGGGTTTTGTCTGGGTAGTAATTGGTTGAGCATAGTGGCTGGGATGTTATCATAGCCAATAATACGAGCTACCTCCTCTATAAGGTCAACTGCCTGATGTATATCACTTCGCCAGTAAGGAGTAGTAACCCAAACCTCTGCTCCTGTTTGTTTACAGTCAAAGCCCAGAGAAACCAGAGCTCCCACTATCTGGTCAAGGCTGAACTCAATGCCTAAAAGCCTCCTTACCTTGTCCGTTGATAGTAATATCGGTTTGTGGTCTTGCTTGCCGGGGTAAACATCAATTAAGCCTCTGGCGGCTTGACCACCGCCTAGCTGACTGATTAATTGAGTAGCTCGTTTAACAGCGGGTAGGGTCAGCTCAGGACGAATGCCTCTTTCAAATCTCATACAGGCTTCACTAGGCAAGCCTAGAGTGCTACCAGTGTGGTGAATACTTGACGGGTTAAAACTAGCTGCTTCCAGCAGTATTGAGGCGGTCTGTGGGGTTACTTCACTATCGGCACCACCCATAACGCCAGCGATAGCCACTGCCTCCTCCTTGTCAGCAATAACCAGTGTATCTCCGGAGAGGACTCGTTCTACCCCGTCCAGAGTAGTTATAGCCTCACCACTGGTAGCTCGGCGGACAATAATCTTTTTGCCTCTAATTTTATGATAATCAAAGGCGTGCAGGGGCTGCCCGTATTCCAGCATAACATAGTTGGTAATATCCACAATATTATTTATAGAGCGCATGCCACACTTTAGTAATCGTTGCTGCATCCACCTTGGAGACTCAGCTATTTTTACCCCGGTAATCAGGCTGGCGCAATACCGGGGACACAGGTTGGGGTCAGCAATCTCCACTGATATTTGCTGGTCTATAGGGGAGGTCACTTCCCTATAGTTAACTTCAGGAAGGTGCAAACTTTGCCCGGTCAGGGCAGCAACCTCTCTAGCTACTCCAATTATACACAGGCATTCAGGTCGGTTAGGCGTTACATCCAGGTCAAAGATAACATCACCCAGATAATCAACCAGCGGGGTGCCTATTGGTGCCTC